>NZ_JBTNDW010000015.1:0-64721 GCF_054510775.1 Arthrobacter sp. TMT4-20
TTTTTCCCCCCTCCCCCCCCCCCCCCCCCCCCCCCCCCCCCCCCCCCCCCCTCTTTTTCCCCCCCCGCTTTTAGGTTTGGCCGGGTGGGCTAGTTGAGGAGTGCGTCAACGAAGGTTTCGGCTTCGAAGAGCGCCAGATCGTCTGGGCCTTCGCCCAGGCCCACCAGCTTCACGGGGACACCGAGGCTGCGCTGGATGGCGACCACGATGCCGCCCTTGGCGGTGCCGTCGAGCTTGGTGAGGACGATTCCCGTCACGTTTACCACCTCGGCGAATACCCGGGCCTGGTTCAGACCGTTCTGGCCGGTGGTGGCGTCGAGGACCAGCAGTACCTCGTCGACGGCGGCCAGCTTCTCAATGACCCGCTTGACCTTGCCGAGTTCGTCCATCAGGCCCACCTTGTTCTGGAGCCGCCCGGCGGTGTCGATCATCACTACGTCCACTTCACCGTCGATTCCGGCCTTGACGGCCTCGTACGCGACCGACGCCGGATCGGCGCCGTCGACGTCGGACCGCACGGTCGGCACGCCGACCCGCTGACCCCAGGTGGCGAGCTGCTCGGCAGCGGCGGCCCGAAAGGTGTCGGCAGCGCCCAGGAGGACATCCTTGTCATCGGCGACCAGGACCCGTGCCAGTTTGCCCACGGTGGTCGTCTTGCCGACACCGTTAACGCCGACGACCAACACGACGGCCGGCCGGTCGGCGTGCCGGTGGGTAGCGAGGGAGCGGTCCATGGTGGGATCCACGAGCTTGATGAGCTCCTGGCGCAGCATGTCCTTGACCTCGGCGGGGCTGCGGCTTCCTGCCACCTTCACCCGGGCCCGGAGCGCGTCGACCAGTTCCATTGTCGGTTCGGTGCCCAGATCGGCGAGCAGCAGGGTTTCCTCGATCTCGTCCCACACGTCTTCGTCAATGTTGTCGCGGGACAGCAGGGCGAGCAGGCCCTTGCCGAGCGCGTTGTTGGAGCGGACCAGGCGGGCGCGGAGGCGGGCCAGGCGGCCCTGTACCTCGTCGGGGGTCTCGACCGGCACCGTTTCTGTGCCGATGGTCGTCTCTTCGAGATCGCGCAGGTCATCGGGTACGACGACGTCGGGCGCTGTGTCTGTCGGTTGCTCCAACGTGTCAGTGGAGGTTCCCGGGGTTCCACCGGTAACGCGGTCGTCGTCGTCACGGGTGGTGGTGTAGGTACCCGGCGGTGTTTTGCGTCCCTTCAGCAGCAGCACGGCAAGTGAGCCGATCACCGCGAGAGAAATGGCTACGTAAATTAGTATCTGGAGCGTCGTCTCGTTCACAGACCTAGCTTCTCATACGCCTCTGGCATGGCCCGAGGGAAACTGGTGAAAGACTACTCTCATCATGTTCAGCCTCAGACGCTCCCCCGCCGCTGGCGATCCCGCCGTCGCACCCGCAGAACGCATCAGAATCCCCGAGGAAATCTGGGTCCTGATTGCTGCGGCCTTCGTCATTGCCATCGGGTTCGGGCTGGTCGCACCCGTGCTGCCCCAGTTCGCCCAGAGCTTCGACCTGCCGCCGTTTGTCGCCCGTCTTGAGCTGGGGGTGACCGCGTCGGCCATCATTGTCAGCGCGTTTGCCTTCACCCGCCTCGTTTTTGCCCCGGCCGGCGGCAAACTCGTCGAACGCCTTGGTGAGCGTCCGGTCTACGTGTCGGGGCTGCTGATTGTGGCGCTGTCGACGGGTGCCTGCGCGTTTGCCGCCGATTACTGGCAGCTGCTGATCTTCCGGGGGCTTGGCGGTATCGGGTCGACCATGTTCACGGTGTCGGCGATGGGCCTGATCGTTCGATTGGCACCGCCGGGGTTGCGGGGCAGGGTTTCGGGTTCGTACGCGTCGGCTTTCCTGCTCGGCAGTATCTTCGGGCCGCTGATCGGCGGACTGTTGGCCGTGTTCGGCCTGCGGGTGCCCTTCCTGGTCTACGCCGGTGCGTTGATCGTCGCGGCGACCGTGGTGTTCATCAAGCTGCGGGATTCAGCGCTTCGGGATAAAGCAGCCAATACGACCCCGCTGCCCGGCCTTTCGGTTCGTGAAGCGCTCGGCGACTCTGCGTACCGGGCGGCCCTCGCCTCCGGGTTCTCCAACGGCTGGTCCTCGTTCGGGGTCAGGATGGCCCTGGTTCCACTCTTTGTCGTTGCGGTCCTGGACGAAGGACCGGAAGCGGCGGGCATCGCGTTGACGTTTTTCGCCCTCGGCACTGCGCTGGCCCTGACTTTCTCCGGCAGGCTGGCCGACCGGTTGGGCCGTAAACCACTGGTTCTGACCGGGTTGGCTGTCAACGGACTGGCCATGGCGGGTCTCGGTTTCACCACCGACCTGGTGATGTTCCTCGCGATCTCCGTTGTTGCCGGCCTCGGGGCTGGCCTGCTCAACCCGGCCCAGCAGGCGGTGATCGCTGATGTGATTGGCAACCAGCGCAGCGGCGGCAAGGTGCTCGCGGCGTTCCAGATGAGCGCCGACACCGGCGCCATCATCGGGCCAATCATCGCCGGCCTGATCGTCGACGCGCTGTCCTTCGGCTGGGCGTTCGCCCTCACCGGCGTGGTGGCGTTCGCGGCGTTCCTCATCTGGCTGGGCGCCCGCGAAACGCTCCCCGAAAAGACGAGCGCCTAGGCGTCCACCAGCCGCTGGCTGATGACCGTTGACACGCCGTCGCCCCTCATCGTCACGCCATACAGGGCGTCAGCAACCTCCATGGTCCGCTTCTGGTGGGTGATGATGATCAGCTGGCTGGATTCGCGGAGCTCCTCGAAGATGGTGAGCAACCGGCTGAGGTTGGTGTCGTCAAGGGCCGCCTCCACCTCGTCCATCACGTAGAACGGCGACGGCCGGGCCTTGAAGATCGCGACAAGCAGTGCGACGGCGGTCAGCGAGCGCTCCCCGCCCGACAGCAGCGAGAGGCGTTTGATGCGCTTACCCGCCGGACGTGCTTCAACCTCGATGCCGGTGGTGAGCATATTGTCCGGGTCGGTGAGGACCAGCCGTCCCTCCCCGCCGGGGAACAGCCGCCCAAACACGCGCTCGAACTGCACGGCCGTGTCCTGATAGGCGGCGGTGAAGACCTGTTCCACCCGTTCGTCGACCTCGCGGATGATGTCGAGGAGGTCCTTGCGGGTTGCCTTGAGGTCTTCCAGCTGGGTGCTGAGGAACTGGTGGCGTTCCTCCAGTGCGGCAAATTCCTCGAGTGCCAGCGGGTTGACCCGGCCCAGGGACGCGAGATCCTTCTCGGCCCGTTTGAGCCGTTTCTCCTGCTCCTGGCGGACGAAGGGTATCCCGGCGGGGATCGGATTGCCTTCCTCATCCACTGGCGCCCTCAGCTCCGCCCATTTGTCGGCTGCAGCAACGGCTACCGGGACCGGCAGGTGGGGACCGTATTCGGCGATCAGGTGATCCGAGGTGAGGCCGAGTTCATCAATTGCACGGTTCTCAAGGGTTTCGATCCGGGCACGCTGCTGGGCGCGGGCCAGTTCGTCGCGATGCACCGAGTCAGTCAGCTCGCCGAGCTCGGTGATCAGGCGATCATTGCTGGTTCGGACGTCGGTCAGCTCGGCATCCCACTGTGCACGGGCCTCTTCAGCGGCGTCGCGGTAGTGCGCGGCCCGCTCCACCGAGACGTCGAGGTACCCGAGTGCGGTGTGCACCGCCTGTCCGACGGCGGCAGCCCTGGCTGCCTGCAGACGCCGGATCCGTGCCCGTTCGGCGGCCTGGACGCGTGCCTGCCGTTCGGCGACGGCTGCCCGCTCCAGGGACAGGGCACGGTTGGCGATCGCGCGGAGCTGTTCTTCCGAACTGCGCAACGACAGGCGTGCTTCCATCTCGGCCTGCCGCGCCTGCGCCGCGCCGAGCGCCAGCAGGTCCCGGTGTTCGGTGGACGGTTCGCTCTCTTCCGGTGCGTCCTGGGCAGCGGCGAGCCGTTCGGTGACTTCCTGCAGCCGCTCCTGTTCGGCGCCGAGGTTGGTGGCGGCAGCGTCGGCCAGCCGGGTCAGCCGGTCGGTTTCGCCGGCCGCGGACCGTACCACTGACCCGAGCTGACCCAGCTTCTCGGCGACTGCTGCGAGTCGGGCATCGGAATCATGCAACTGTTCCAGGGCCTGATCGGCTGTCTTTTGGGCGTCGTTCAGCCGTCCGGTGGTAGCTGCTATCTCAAACCGTGCACGTTCCATCCGGTTGGCGGCAGCCTCGAGCCGGACCGTCGTTTCGTCAACCGCCGCCTGAACCTCCAGCACGCCCGGTTCGGCTGCGGACCCGCCGCTGACCGACGCGACGGTGACCACGTGCCCGTCCCTGGTGATGGCCGTCAGGTGTGGCTGGGCCTGCACCAGCTCGAAGGCGTCGTCAATCCCCTGGACCACAACCCTTCCCTGGAGCAGATGGGTTACCACGGCGCCTACCTGGCTGTCGCAGGTCACCAGGTCACTGGCAGGGGTCGCACCATCGGGTAGCTGATCGAGCTCTGGGGGACGGACTGTGGACGGCGTGCTGCCCACCGCTGCGTCGGCGACCAGCAGGGTCACCTGGCCGGCGTCGTCCTCCAGCACCCGGCGCAGCACACGATCGGCGACTGTCAGGTCCCCGACGGCGACGGCGTCGGCTGCTGAACCGAGCGCGGCAGCGATAGCGCTCTCGTATCCTGGGGCGACCGTCAGGAGGTCGGTGACGGCCGCGAGGACGCCCTCAAGGCCAGCATCGAGCACCGCCTGGCTGCCGTCCCGGCGCTGCAGTCCGGTCATCAGCGCCTCCAGCCGGGCCTGCAGGGACTCCCGTTCGCGGTCGGCTGCCCGTTCCGCGCCGGTCAGGTCCTCAAGTTCCTGCTGGACCGTCTCCAGTGCACGGGTGGCAGCCTCGTACTGTTCGTCAAGGTTCTCTTCGCCCTCCTCGGCCCCGGCCACCTGGACCTCGAGTGCCGCGAACTCCTGATGCGCGGCTACCCGGCGGACGTCGACGTCGCCCACCGACGCACGGAGCCGGCCCAGCTCCGCTTCGGCCGATTCCACCCTCGACCGGGCAGCGGATACCTGGCCGATCAGCTTCGCCAGGCCTTCACGCCGGTCGGCGGCGGCGCGGAGCAGCCCGGTCAGCCGTCTGTCCTCGACAGCCGCCGAATCCTCGGCATCGGCGCGCAATTCGATGGCTGTTTCCAGCGCTTCGGCGCGTTCGGCAACGTGGTCCCGCAACGCGGCTTCCTCGGCCCTGACACGGGCGGCCTGCTGATCCAGTTCGTCGGGGGTCCTACCGCCGGCCCGGGAAACGCCGTCGTCGTCCTCACCGGCTCCCAGCAGCCGGCGACGCTCCTCGGCGAGACTGCCCAACGACCTGAACCGTTCGCGGGTGTTGGCCAGCTGGTACCAGGTGTCGCGGGCGGCGTTCAGCCGCGGTGTCGCGTCGGCGGCGAACCGTTCCAGATCGGCTTGCCGCGCCCGGCCAGTTGCCAGAAGTTTTTCGACGTCGGCGCGGCGTTCCTTGAGCGCTGTCTCGTCAGCGACGTCGCGTTCGAAGGAGTTCATCAGCTGGACCAGATCGTCGGCCATGAGCCGCGCCCTGGCATCCCTGACATCAAACTGGACGGTCTTGGCGCGGCGGGCGACGTCGGCCTGTTTGCCCAGCGGCGTCAGCTGGCGGCGGATTTCACCGGTCAGGTCGGTCAGCCGGGTGAGGTTGGCTTGCATGGCATCAAGTTTGCGCACCGTCTTTTCCCGCCGGCGACGGTGCTTGAGGATCCCCGCAGCCTCCTCGATGAAACCGCGGCGGTCCTCGGGGGTGGCATGTAGCACCTTGTCCAGCTGGCCCTGCCCCACGATCACGTGCATTTCGCGGCCGAGCCCCGAATCGGAGAGTAGCTCCTGGATGTCGAGGAGCCTGCAGGTGTCACCGTTAATGGCGTATTCGGATCCGCCGGTGCGGAACAGGGTGCGGGAAATGGTGACTTCGGCGTACTCGATGGGCAGGGCGCCGTCGGCGTTGTCAATGGTCAGGGAGACCTGCGCACGGCCGAGGGGCGGCCGGCCCGAGGTTCCGGCGAAAATGACGTCTTCCATCTTGCCGCCGCGAAGCGTTTTGGCTCCCTGTTCGCCCATCACCCAGGCCAGGGCGTCCACCACATTGGATTTGCCCGACCCATTGGGTCCGACCACCGCGGTGACGCCTGGCTCGAAGTCGAACGTCGTCGCGGACGCGAAGGACTTGAAGCCGCGCACGGTTAGACTTTTCAGATGCACAGTGTCTTAGGTCTCCAGAAGATGGTGGTTTTCCCTAATCTACTGGGTTAACGGGCCGTTTTGCAGCATTGCGAGGGTTCACGCACCGCGTAATGCTGCCCGAACGCCGCCTGTTGCAGCTTCACCAAGTAGGCTTTATAACGAATCGTTAGATTCGTTTGTGCGTCCGAGCGCCCTAGAGGCCATCCAGCGCAGGTAACCGAGGCGCACTGACTAGTCGACAAGGCAGGAAATTTGACCGGCAATTTCAACTTCCGACACCACAACACCGCGCTACTTGGCGTAGAGAGTGTTGAGGCTCCGGTCATCGTAACCTCCAATGAGTTCGACCGGGTATTGGCTCCGGCGCTGAAGCGCCTTCGACTCTCCAACGGCCTGCTCCAGCGGGTGGCCGGAATCACCGAACGCCGGTGGTGGGCTCCAGGCACCAAGTTCGACGACGCCGCCATCGAGGCAGGAGCCAAAGCGTTGGCTTCCTCGGGGATCGAAGCGTCGCAGATCGGGCTGCTGATCAACACCTCGGTGACCCGGACCAACCTGGAACCGTCGGTGGCAGTGAAAATCCACAACAACCTGGGGTTGCCCTCGTCGGCGATGAACTTCGACGTCGCCAACGCCTGCCTGGGTTTCGTCAACGGCATCACCCTGGCAGCGAACATGATCGAAGCCGGACAGATCCAGTACGCCATGGTGGTCAACGGTGAAGATTCCCAGGCCACCCAGGAAGCCACGCTGCGCAGGCTCAACCAGCCGGACGCCACCAGGGCCAGCTTCCTGCAGGAATTTGCCACCCTCACCCTCGGATCGGGCGCTGCGGCTGCGGTGCTGGGTCCTGCCGATGCGCACCCCGGCGCCCACCGTGTGCTGGGCGGAGTGGCGCGGGCCGGCACCGAACACCACGAATTGTGTATCGGCGGGATGGACGGCATGTACACCGATGCTCAGGGGTTGCTCGACGGCGGCCTCGAACTGGTTGTCGATGCCTGGAAGGAAGCTCAGCAGGAATGGGACTGGACGTCGATGGACCGCTACATCACCCACCAGGTGAGCAGCACCCACACGAACGCCATTGTTGAGGCCATTGATCTGGATCCTTCACGGGTACCGATGACCTTCCAGAAATGGGGCAACGTGGGTCCGGCGTCGCTGCCGATGACCCTGGCCGCTGAAGCCCAGACGCTGACCTCGGGTGACCGGGTGCTGTGCATGGGTGTCGGTTCCGGGTTGAACACCGCGATGCTGGAGATTGCGTGGTAGCACTTCCCGGCGTCGACCCCTCGTGGCCGGCCTACCGAGACGTCCCCTCGACCGCTGCCGTGGATCCGGCAGGCACCACCAACAGCTGGCATTACCTGGATAACGGATCGCAGCTTTTGGAGCCGCCCAGGGGCACGCTGCTCTGTGTGCATGGCAACCCCACCTGGTCGTATCTGTGGAGGTCTGTGCTCGCTGCCGGCGTTGAGCACGGCTGGCGGGTGATCGCCGTCGACCAGTTGAACATGGGTTTGTCGGAGCGGACCGGCCGCTTTCGTCGGCTCGCCGACCGTGTGGATGACCTGAATGATTTTGTTGAGTCGATTGGGCTGACCGGGCCGGTCATCACGGTCGGTCATGACTGGGGTGGCGTGGTGAGCCTCGGGTTCGCCGACCGGCGCAGGGACCTGCTGTCCGGCGTCGTGCTCACCAATACCGCAATTCATCAAGACCCCGATCGCCAGATTCCTGCGCCGCTGCGGCTGGCGCTGCATCCGATGGTGCACCGCTGGGGGACCAGGGACACGTCGGCGTTCCTTGATGTCACCCATTCGCTGGCGCGTCCGTCGCTGCCCAAGGAAGTGCGGAAGGCGTTTCTGCTGCCGTACCGCGGTGGTGCCAGGCGTCAGGGGATCGCTGATTTTGTCGCGGATATTCCTGCGCGCCCGTCGCATCCGAGTTATCCGGCGCTTCGGTCCATCGCGGAGGGCATTCGCACCCTTGAGGTGCCTGCCCTGATGCTGTGGGGTCCCGAAGATCCGATTTTCTCCGATACCTACCTCAACGATCTGGCGGAGCGACTCCCCCAGGCCGATATTCACCGGTTCGAGGGAGCCAGCCACCTGGTCGGCGAGGATCGGGACATTGCGACGCCCCTGTTCAGGTGGCTCAACGGAGCCCGGTCCGCTGGCGCAGCGTCCCCAGAGGCAGCGTCCTCAGGCGCAGTGTCCCCGGAGGCAGCGTCCCCGGACCAGGAACCAGCTCAAGCAGGCACCTTCACCCCGCTGGAACACGAGCTAATTCAGCGCGCCACCGGCCCCCACGCGGACCAGTTGGCTGTTGCCGACATGGGCGCCGACGGCCAGATTGAGCGGTCGCTGTCCTGGCAAGGCCTTGAGCGTGAAGTGCAGACCCTCGCCGCAGCTCTGCGGCAGATCGGCGTGCGACGCGGCAGCCGGATCAGCCTGATGGTTCCGCCCGGAGTCGAACTCACCGTGCTCCTGTATGCCTGCTTGCGGATCGGCGCCGTGATTATCGTCGCCGACGCCGGCCTGGGGAGAAAGGGCCTTAGCAAGGCCGTTCGTGGCACGGTCCCCGATTTCCTGATCGGCATCGACCTGGCGCTCACCGCCGCGAAGCTTTTCAACTGGCCGGGTCGCCGGATCAGTGTTGCGACGTTGCCGGCCGCGAAACGGAAGCTCCTCGGGGTACAGCATTCGCTCGCCGAACTCCGCGCGGCCAGCGGAGATGGGACGTCTACCGAGACCGACGATGCTGGACTGGATCCTGCCGGTCTCGACCCCGATCGTCCCAATCCTGCCGGTCTCGATCCCGACGGTCTTGATCCCGATGCCGACGCGGCCATCCTCTTCACCTCGGGTTCTACCGGCCCGGCCAAGGGGGTCGTCTACACCCATCGGCGGCTCGCAGCGATGCGGGATACCCTGGCCCAGACCTTCAACATTCGACCCGGCGACGGGCTGGTGGCAGGGTTCGCGCCGTTCGCGTTGCTGGGTCCAGCCCTAGGGACGACATCGATCACTCCCGACATGGACGTCACCAAACCGAAAACCCTATCCGCGGCGGCTCTTGCAGACGCCGTCACCGCCATCCATGCGACCACCGTGTTTGCGTCTCCTGCGGCCCTTCGAAACATTCTCGCCACCCAGGGAGAACTCACTGACCAGCACCGGGCGGCATTGGCCGGTGTTTCGCTGCTGCTTTCGGCCGGGGCTCCCGTGCCGTCACGGTTGCTGACCGAGCTGCTGGGTATTCTTCCTGGGGCATCGCTGCACACGCCCTACGGCATGACCGAAGCGTTGCCCGTGACCGACGTCGACCTCGGGTTGATCCTCTCGGCCGAAGCCGATGCAGCAGCCGGGAATGTGGTTGGCGCTGGGAACGGCGTCTGTGTGGGCAGAGCTGTCTCGGGCGCAGAGATCACCGTTAGTCCCCTCAACCAGGAGGGTACCGCCGACGGCGACCCCACCACCGATGCCGGTATCACTGGGGAAATCCTCGTCCACGCTCCTCACGTCAAAGAGCGTTACCACCGGTTGTGGATGACTCAGCGTGAGAGCTCTCGCAGCGGCGGCTGGCACCGCACCGGAGATGTGGGCCATTTCGACGGCGACGGCAGGCTCTGGGTCGAGGGCAGACTCCCCCACATCGTGACTGCGTCGACGGGTGTTGTGACCCCGGTCGGGGTGGAACAGGCGCTGGAATCGGTCGACGTCGTCGGGCTGGCCGCGGTGGTTGGTGTTGGTCCGGCAGGCACCCAGGCGGTCGTTGCAGTGGTTGAGACCAATCCCCCGGTCAAGAAGCCTGGCCTGGCCGGAGCTGAGCTGGCGGCTCAGGCACGGAATGCGGCCCGGTCCGTCGGCGTGGAGTTGTCGGCAGTGTTGGCGGTCCCGTCGTTGCCCACCGACATCAGGCACAACGCGAAGATTGACCGGACAGCGGTTGCGGTGTGGGCTGCCGGGGTGCTCGCCGGCGGCCGGGTCGGCAAGCTGTGAGGGTTCTCGTCACCGGTGCCAGCGGGATGCTGGGCCGGGTTACTGCCGCGCTCCTCCAGGCGCAGGGTCACGCGGTCAGGACGTTTCAGCGGCGCCCATCCGGTCTGGCTGGCGTTGAAGACAGCCTTGGATCGATCACCGACCAGACGGCAATCCACCGCGCTGTGCAGTGCATGGATGCGGTGGTGCACCTCGCGGCGAAGGTTTCCTTCGCGGGTGCTGCGGCTGACTTCGAGGCAATCAATGTGGAGGGCACCCGCGTCCTGCTCGAAGAGTCGCGCGCGGCCGGTGTGCGCGACTTCGTCTTCATTTCCTCGCCGTCGGTGGCGCACGTGGGTGAGGCACTCGTGGGTCAAGGTGCCACTGAGGCCACTCCGGCTCTGGTGCGCGGCAATTACGCGCAGACCAAGGCCAAAGCCGAACTGCTCGCGTTGGACGCCAACAGCGAAAGTTTCAGGGTGGCAGCGGTCCGTCCCCACATTGTGTGGGGTCCCGGTGACACGCAGCTGGTTGAACGGGTGCTGGAGCGTGCGCGTGCCGGGCGCCTGCCGTTCCTTGACGCCGGCACCGCCCTGGTCGACACCACCTACGTGGATAACGCGGCCGCAGCGATCGGCGCAGCCTTGAGCGGCATGGATCGGTTGGCTGGGCAAGCTGTGGTGGTCACCAATGGTGAGCCCCGCCCGATCGGTGAATTGATCGCCGGAATCTGCCGGGCCGGAGGGGTTCAGCCGCCGCGGTGGGCCGTTCCTGGCGGTGTGGCACGGGTCGCGGGATCCCTGGTGGAATTCCTCTGGCAGCGCGGCGGGATCGAGAGTGAACCGCCGATGACCCGTTTCCTTGCGGAGCAACTATCGACTGCACACTGGTTTGATCAGCGCAGGACCCGCGAGTTGCTCGATTGGACGCCTACGGTGTCAGTGGATGAAGGTCTGGCCCGCCTGGCACAGCATTACCAGGGGAACCAGGCTTCCCTCTCCTAGCGATCCATCGGAGCGTGGAGACGTCCCTGACTGTCAGTTCGTCCCCAGGTGAGCTGGCTCGGTGGTGCCACGCAGTTTTCCGTTGCCGTGTCCTGACCCGTCGGTTGCCTCGGTGTCATCGGCTTGCCTTATCGGGGACCAAAGCGTCCGGAAAGCACGAATGCGCCACCGGATTTCTCCGATGACGCATTCGGGTGCTGACAACCGTACCGCTGACGCGGAGGGTTTAGAGGGTGTAGTACCCAACCAGTGGCATGGCGCTGACCGCGTGGACCAGGGTGCCCTGGCTCGGGTTCAGTGCGCTGACCATCTGGCCGCCACCAATGTAGATGCCGACGTGTCCGCCGCCGTTCTGGATGACAAGGTCGCCGGGCTGAGGGTTGCTGGTGGGGGTCAGCGCGCCCATCTGTGCCTGGCTGGTGCGGGGCAGGTCGATGCCGTGCTGAGCGTAGACCCACTGCACGAAGCCCGAGCAGTCCCAGCCGCCTGGCGAGGTGCCGCCGTAGACGTAGGGGGAGCCAACGAGGCCCTGTGCTGTTCCGGCGATCCCTGCGCTGGAAACCTGTCCGCCGGTGGATGCTGCTCCCATTGGCTGGATGGTCTCGGAAGCGGTGGTGATGCCCAGGGTGCTGGTTTCGGCAGGCGCCGGAGCGGCTGCTGGTGCAGCAACTGGGGCGGGAGCGGCAGTTGCTGCTGGTGCTGATACCTGAGTGGCCTGGCCGGCGTTGCCGGACAGTGAGATGACGTCACCTGGGTAGATGATCGAATCCCAGCCGAGACCGTTCGAGGCGAAGATGGCCTCGATGCTGACGCCGTAGGTGCTGGCGATGCTGCCCAGAGTATCTCCGGACTGAACGGTGTGAGTGGTGGAGCTGGCGGCGGTCGTCTGGGCAACTGGTGCGGAGACGGCGGCCGGGGCGCTGACGTTGACTTCGCCTGCAGCGTTGGCTGGAAGTCCGGCGCTGAACATCAGACCTGATGCGGCGACGACTACAGCTGCTGGACGACCGATGGCGCCAGCGTGAGAGCTAACTGCCTTGGAAACGGTCTGCATGGCGCTTGGTGGGGTTGCACGGTGGCGCGCGATATAACGGTTCTTGGACATGATGTTGCCTCTCCCAATGCCTGCGAAGTTAGCTGTCGGATTCGGATGGGAGCCACCCGGGCGCTGTGCGCCTTCACCCCTAGGTCGTCTGGCGACGACCACTACTACTGGTTCCCCCGCTTCTGCCTGATGTGTGCGAACGGACCTTACGACGGCGGCAGAATTAGGCAATCTGTCGAAAGGACGCTGAGTTGAACGGAACCCGACGTGCGATCTACTGTACATTTCCTGGTCCGGGTTTGTCACATTTAGGTTACGGCAGCAGTATGCTGTTGGATGTCCTAGGTCGGGGCGCGGGTCCGACCGTGGAGGGCTGAGGCAATTCAACACGACCTGCAGGAATTCCGCCGGGGCGTGAACGAGCATCGAATAGGTGACACGGAGAATCCGTGCTCGACCGGTGGTGAGCAGGTTCCATCGGCGGCGGTCTTCAGCGAATTCGGCGGGACCACTGTGATGGTTGCATCCGTCGGCTTCGATGCCCAGCGGTCCTTCGACGAACAGATCAAGCCGTCCCACACCCTTGATGTACACCTGTGTTTGGACGCTGAGTCCTGCGCGGCGCAGGTGGTAGCGGGCTGCGGTTTCGATGATGGATTGTGAATGGGGATCGATCATTCGCAGCACTGCCCTTTCTCGGGCATCTCGTTTTCCAGCCAAGGCAGCGAGCAGTTCGCGGGGCGTCACATGTTTCAGTACCACCGCCGATTCCAGGATGCAGAGCGCGTCAAGCTCTGGCAGACATCTGACACTTTGTACGCAGATCTCCAGGATGCTGAGGGGACCTTGCGCCCGATGGACTTTGAACCCTTCCCTCAGCCGCCGGCTGTGGGTGACGCTCACATGGAGCCACGATGGTGGACGCAGCACCCAGAGGTTTGGTTGCGTTGCGGCACTGATGCAGGCCAGTTCAGCTTTGGCACACGTTGCAGTGAGCAGACTCCCAGTGATGCCGGGTAGCGCAAAGACTCCTGGCCCTGGGTTTACCACCTCACCCTTTGCGAGGGCCGCGCGGAGGTGAACGGATCCCAGACCGGCGCGGGTGGGTTCCCTACGGCGTGCCACGCCGCCTGGTTCTTGCAGTGTCTTGACTGTGTCCATGCCCAATGGTTGCCCTCTTTGGGGGTGTCAGTGCGGCGTCACCCGTTCTATGTGGGTAAGTCTCCTTGGTGGAGCGGGAGTGGGACTGGGGCTAGTGGGCAACGTGTCACGGGTGAGCTGCGAGGGAGTGCTGAGCCAAGGATCCCGGCTGCAGAGATGTGCTACCAGCGGCCGTTGCGGGGCTTCGGCTGACACCGCGGGCAACTGAACGACGAACGGTTCATAAACATCTCGCGGCGGATCAGCGAAAGGCTGTCAACGAGCGGGTCGGCGGCGCAGCGGGTACAGGGTTCGCCCTCGCGGCCATAGGCGTTGAGGGAACGTTCAAAGTAACCGGAGCTGCCATTGACATTCACATAGAGCGAGTCAAAGCTGGTGCCGCCAGCGTCGAGCGCCCGCAGCATCACATCACGGCAGGCATCAATCAGCCGTAGGGCGTCGGCCCGGCGCATGACATCCGTGGGGCGGGCATAGTGGACTTTGGCTGCCCACAGCGCTTCGTCGGCGTAGATGTTGCCGATTCCCGATACCAGTCCTTGATCCAGTAGCGCCCGTTTAATTCCGGTCCTGCGTCGCCGGAGCTTTGCGAAGAAGTCATCGAAGGAGAACGCCGGATCCAGCGGATCGCGGGCTATATGGGAGGCCTCAACCGGGATCAGCGGCAGTGGACTCTCCCCCAGCCCACCCGGATAGCCGTCTGTGGTCGACACCATCGACGTCACAAAGAGGCCGCCGAAAATGCGCTGATCAACAAACCGAAGCTCCTGCGGCAGGGGTCCGGCATCAGGATCGTCGACAGCCGACAGGGTGAGCCTGACCCGCAAGTGCTTTTCCTCGGGCAAGCCTGCGTCTTTGACCAGCAGTTGTCCGCTCATGCCCAGGTGAGCCATCAGGGCCACTGGCGCGACACCACTCGTGCCACCACTCGTGGCAGTCCCACCAGCCTCGGCCGGAGGTGCCAACGGCATCCACAGGAACTTTCCCCGCCGCACCACGTCCAACACCCGGGCCCCCACCAAATCGCCGGCGAAGTCTTCGGCGCCCAGCCCGTGACGGCGGATGGAGCGGACGTCGAGGATGTCGACGTCGTCAATGGTTCGTCCTAACACCCAGCGGGCGAGGCCGCGACGCACCACCTCAACCTCGGGAAGTTCAGGCATGGTACGGCTTAGGCTGACTCGGCCGGACCGGGGGCGGCAGTCACGTCAGCAGCATTAGCAGGGCCAGTGCCATTGGTAGGGGTCGACACCGAGTAAGCGGCCGATTTGGGTTCGTGGGCGAGGTGCCGGAGCATCTTCCACGACGCGGCGGCTGCCTCCTGCTCGGCTTCCTTCTTGGAGGGGCCCGACCCGGAGCCATACGGCAGTCCGCCGACGATGAGGAGGGCTTCGAAGGTGCGTGCGTGGTCGGGGCCGGAGCCGGTGACCTTGTAGTCAATGGCGCCGAGCCGGCGTGCTGCGGCGATTTCCTGGATGCTGGTTTTCCAGTCGGTGCCGGCGCCCATCGCTGCAGCGCTGCCAAGCAGCGGCGCGACAAGCCGCATCACCATGGCCCGAGCCACTTCAATACCGTTGTCCAGGTAGGTAGCGCCAATAATGGCTTCCATCGTGTCAGCGAGGATCGAGGCCTTGTTCTTGCCGTTGGTCAGCTTCTCCCCCTGGCCCAGGAGCACATACTCGCCGAGGTCCAGTTCGCGGGCAATCCCGGCCAGGGCGCGGGTGCTGACGACGGCGGAGCGTCGCTTGGCGAGATCGCCCTCTGACAGGTCGGGGTTATCCCGGTACAGCGCATCGGTGACCGCAAGTCCCAGCACCGAGTCGCCCAGGAACTCCAGGCGCTCGTTGGTGGGAATGCCCCCGTGCTCGTAGGCGAACGAGCGGTGTGTCAGGGCAAGACGAAGCGTCCCGGCGTCTATAGAGACACCGAGACGCTTCAAAAGGTCTTCAGTATTAGCCACGTCTACTTACGCATTCGCATAAGAACGCTGCGGGTCCCCCGTTGCCGGGGTACGCAGCGGTCGTTAGACGTCGGCTACTTTGCGTCCCTTGTACTCAAGGAACAGTGCAGTGCCGGCGGAGTCGGTTACTACCTTGGCCTGGTGAGCCAGGCTGTAGGTAACGCGGCCGTTCTCCACGGTCTTCACCAGTTTGGGCGCAGTTGCCTTCCACTGGGACCGACGTGCACGGGTATTCGAGCGGGACATTTTCCGCTTAGGAACAGCCACGACTAACTCTCTTCTCTCTCGACAGACTCTGTACTTGCTGCCGCGTCGCTTGACGCTGCAGTGCCAGTCAACCCGGAAAGGGCGGACCAGCGGGGATCCAAAATTTCGTGCTGATGATCGGGGTCATCTGCAAGGCGTGCTCCACATTCAGAACACAGACCCTCGCAGTCCTCCCGGCACACCGGCTGGAACGGCAGCGACGTTACCACTGCGTCCCGAAGCACCGGCTCAAGATCAATTGAATCCCGATCTACCCGGTGCTCTTCAACAGGTTCTTCTCCCTCGGACAACTCGACGTCGTCGTAGTAGAAAAGCTCCTGCACATCGATGCTGCTGCTGTACCTGATGGGATCCAGGCACCGGCCGCATTCGCCCACGATCTCGACGTCTGCGGTACCTGATACCAAAATGCCTTCATGTACTGCCTCAAGTCTCAGATCCAGTTCCACGGGGGAACCTTCCTGAACACCGATGAGAACCACACCGAAATCCTTTGGTGCGGGTACATGTTCTTCGATTGTTCGCATGCTGCCCGGGCTGCGCCCGAGGTCCTTGACGTTGAAAATCAAAGGCGAACTGAGATCGCTTTTAATGGGAACTCCTGTAGAACATATGACCGACGTATCATCTTAGCCTGATAAGCCCGCCCGGCTCAAACCAGAACCTGCGGACCCGGTATGCGGCTATTGCCGACGACGACGGCGAGTGCCGCTCATGCCCCACCTCACCACGGATTGGGGGCAGAGCCAAACGCGCCACGCGGGTAGGTCCCAGGCCATCCGGCGCTCCGGTGGGGTCTGGTCCCCCATCTCCCCCACCCCAGCACGTAGGCTGTGTCCAGTGAAGATTCCCCCAGCCACCAGTGCCGTGTGGCTGTGGCTGCGGCGATCGATGGCTGTCCTGGTGACCCTCGCCGGCGTCTGGCTGCTCGCCTGCTACTCACTCTTCATCAACCCTCCGGTCTTCGACGCTGCCCACGTGGCAAACGTTGAGGCAGACGCTGTGGTGGTGTTGGGTGGCGCCAGTTCGGAGCGGCTCCCCGTGGGGCAGGAGCTTGTCGCAGCCGGTCACTCATCCATCCTGGTGATGTCCACTACTAGCACCCCGGGAAACGTCGACGCCGACAAGTTGTGCCGGCGCCCAGCCCACGAGTCGCGGGTGTGCTTTGAGCCCGACCCCCAGACCACCCGGGGGGAGGCTCGCGCCCTGGCCCGGCTAGCCGCCGATCGGGGCTGGGACACGCTGATCGTGGTGACGTCGGACTATCACTCCCTTCGGGCCTTCACCAACCTCAGCCAGTGCTCCACTGCGGACCTGGTCATGGTGCCCTCCGAGCCGGACCATGGCTTCCTCGAATGGCTGCCCCGCTTCGTCGAGGAGAGCGCCGCCCTCACCGCGAGCTATGTGCGGCCGGTGTGCGCCAACCGCATCTGACAGCCTCCCGTGCCATGGTGCGTTCACCGCATTGGTCAGTATGCTTAGCGCTATCAGGGCCCGCCGATGGAGTGCGGCCTCACCTACTGCCTGAGGGGTAGCGCCACCGATGAGCGATTCCGAAAAGTCACTGGATTCAATCTGGTCCGACTGGAAACAGGCTGTCACCATGAATGCTTCCACCCTGGAGCGGTGGCTCGAAACCGATGAGTCCAAAGCGGTCGGTCAGAAGGGTGACGGCGGGGAATCCGTGGGTCATGCATCCGGTCGGCGGATTGTGAAGATGCTGCGGACCAATAAAGCGGATCTGAGCGAATCTGATGTCGAACACATGCACAAAGTCGTGGGCTACATCCACCGGCATCTGGCGCAGAAGCCCTCAGCTGACCTGGAAAACTCCCGGTGGCGGTACTCGCTGATGAACTGGGGGCGTGACCCACTCGAGCAGGACTAGGCCCCTCGAAGACTCCGACATTGCCGCATCTGCTGCGATAGAGTGTGTTTTATGTCGCAGATACGCATTAAAGATGCCGCTCACTATGTTGGGGTCAGCAGCGATACAGTGCGCCGCTGGGTGGAGGATGGCACCCTGACCGGTGAAAAGTCGGAGACTGGCGTTACCACAGTCGATGGGTTGGAACTTGCGCACCTGGCCCGTGAGCGGGCGGTCCTCCCAGACGATCCTTCGGGGATGGACAGTTCCGCCCGCAACCGATTTGTGGGACTGGTAACCCGGGTGGTGACGGACAAGGTGATGGCTCAGGTGGAGCTGCAGTGCGGACCGCATCGGGTGGTGTCGCTGATGAGCGCCGAAGCCGTGCGTGATCTGGCGTTGGAGCCCGGCTCGGTGGCTGTTGCCGTAGTGAAGTCGACAACCGTGATTGTCGAAACCCCCGGCCGGAAAGCCTGACGTGCAGACCAAACCTGAGTTGCGAACCGGAGGACGACGTCGTCTCCTGGCTGCGTCGTCGGTGGCAGTTCTTGCGCTGACGGCCTGCGGCGCCCCCGGCGATTCAGCGGAAAAAACGTTGACCGTCTTTGCTGCGGCATCCCTGCAATCGTCGTTCACCACCCTCGCCGAAGACTTTGAAGCGGCGAATCCGGGGATGGAGGTGATCCTGAGTTTCGCCGGTTCCTCGGATTTGGCCACTCAGCTCTCCGCCGGCGCCCCAGCCGACGTGTTTGCCGCAGCGGACACCGCCACCATGGACCGTCTGGTCCAGCAGGGCCTGATCGACGAAGCTCCGGTGGATTTCGCGTCCAATACCCTCATGATCGCTGTTCCACCGGGCAATCCGGCAGACGTGGCGGATTTCGGCGATCTGGCGGATCCGACCACGAAGGTTGTCCTCTGCGCCCCGCAGGTGCCCTGTGGGGCAGCGGCTGCCCAGGCGCAGCAAGCGGCAGGCATCACGGTGAATGCGGTCAGCGAGGAATCCTCGGTCACCGATGTGCTGGGCAAGGTGCGCTCCGGCCAGGCCGACGCCGGGCTGGTCTACGTCACCGATGTGCTGGCAGCCGGAGACGCGGTGGAGGGCATCGACTTCGACGAATCCGACCAGGCGGTCACCACCTATCCGCTGGCGGCCATGACGGCTGGCAACGTCGACGCCGCCCGCGGCTTCCTCGACCTGGTGACCGGGCCCGCCGGCCGGCAGTTGCTCGCTGACGCCGGTTTCGGTGCACCATGAGCAGCCCGAGAGCCAGCACCCCGGACCCCACCCCAAATCCCACCCCGGCCCCCACCCGGGCGCCCACCCGGGGCCGATCCTCCCGGCGCCCGCCTTCCCCGCGTCGGTCGATCCAGCACGGCATTCCGCGGTGGGTGTTTCTGGTTGCCGGTGTCGGTGCACTGTTTGTCATGTTGCCGCTGGCGGCGATGATTTCGCAGGTGAACTGGGCCGAGTTTTTCTCCCTCATCACGTCTGAATCCTCGGTGGCAGCGCTGGGCCTGAGCCTGCGCACCTCAGCAATCAGCACCGTGTTGTGCGTAATCTTTGGGGTGCCGATGGCCCTGGTGTTGGCCCGCACCGACTTTCCCGGCCAAAAGCTGCTGCGTGCCCTGGTGCTGTTGCCGCTGGTGCTGCCTCCGGTGGTTGGCGGCATCGCCTTGCTCTACACCTTTGGCCGCCAGGGTCTGCTGGGGAACAATCTCCAGGTCCTGGGGATCGACATTGCGTTCTCAACCACCGCCGTCGTGATTGCCCAGACGTTTGTGGCGTTGCCGTTCCTGGTGCTCAGCCTCGAGGGTGCGATCAGGTCGGCGGGCAACCGGTACGAAGCGGTGGCAGCAACCCTTGGGGCACGCCCGGGAACGGTGTTGCGGCGAATCACTCTGCCACTGGTGCTGCCAGGGCTGATCTCGGGGATGGTGCTGTCCTTCGCCCGTGCGCTGGGCGAGTTCGGCGCCACACTGACCTTTGCCGGCAGTCTGGAGGGCGTGACCCGCACCCTGCCGCTCGAGATCTACCTGCAGCGGGAAACTGACCCTGATGCCGCCGTCGCGCTGTCACTGGTACTGGTGGTGGTCGCGGTGCTGGTGGTGGGGCTGGCGCATCGGTCGCGCGCGCCCGGTGGAGGTGCGCTATGAGTCTGCTGGCCGATGTGCAGGTGGCGTCGCGCGGGCTGGATGTGCAGCTCACGGTGGGGCAAGGCGAAACGGTGGCCATCCTGGGCCCCAACGGTGCCGGTAAATCGACGCTGCTTGCCGTGCTTGCTGGATTGCTGCGTCCCGACGGCGGCAGCGCCACCCTGGGTGACACTGTCCTGTTCGGCGGCCATACCTGGCTGCCGCCGTACGACAGAGGCGTCTCGCTGCTGGCGCAGGAGCCGCTGCTGTTTCCGCATCTCAGCGTGCTGGACAATGTGGCCTTCGGGCCGCGTAGCCGGGGCGAGGGCAGGGTTGCCGCCAGAGCCGAAGCGCTCCGGTGGCTTCGGGAGGTGGAGGCGGAGGAGTTTGCTGACCGTCGGCCGTCGGAGCTGTCCGGCGGACAGGCGCAACGGGTGGCGGTTGCCAGGGCGCTGGCCACCCATCCTCAGCTTTTGCTCCTTGACGAACCGATGGCTGCGCTGGACATTGCTGTGACACCGGCAATGAGGCGGACGTTGCGACGGGTCCTGACCGGTCGCAACGCTATCATCGTCACCCACAATGTGCTTGATGCGCTGATGCTTGCCGATCGCACGATCATTGTGCAGGCCGGCGAGGTGGTCGAGATGGGTCCAACGCGTGAGGTCCTTGAACGTCCTCGAAGTGCTTTTGGCGCCGGGCTGGCTGGGCTGAATCTGGTGACCGGAACCAGTGTCAAGGGTGGTTTGGCTACCGTGGACGGGTTGCGACTATCTGCCCTTGCCGAGCAACCGTTGGCGGAAGGCCAGGAGGCGGCAGCGGTGTTCAGCCCTCGTGCGGTGTCGGTGTTTGTCAGTGCGCCGTCAGGCAGTCCACGCAACGTGTTGCCGGTGACGGTCAGTGACCTGGATCAACGCGGCGAGCTGGTGAGTGTCCGGGCCGGTCATCTCAGCGCCGACATTACGGCCGCGGCTGCGGCGGATCTCGACCTGGTGCCGGGCATGCGGGTGTTCTTTGTGGTCAAGTCCACCGAAGTGACCCTTTATCAACGTTGAGTTTTCTCTTGAATCAGGAAGGGACCCGCAGCCTAAGCTACGGGTCCCTTCTAGTCAGTTGCGTTTAGTTCAGTTAGTTATGGTTCTGGCGCCACCTCTGCTGCTGTGGCTTCAGACGCCACCTGGACCGGAGTGCCATCAGCGTCGGTGAAGGTTGCCACTACTTGTAGCTGGAACCCTTCCTCGGCCTCGGTGATGACAAACTCCCCGGTGGTGTTGCTCTGGGTCGTCGCCGTAGCGGCGTTACCGCCAGCATTGTCAACCGCCTGCAATTCGAAGGTGATGCCTTCTGCTGCAGGATCGATGTCTGCCGTCACCGTGACGGTATCGCCAACGGCTGCGGCGTCGTTGTCCAGTGCGACAGTATCCGTGGATAGAGCAACCGGAGCTGCGATCCCATTGGAGACATCCACTGTTTCGTCACTGAACTGAAGGACCTCGATGTTCTTGAGAACATCCGAGCGAATCGCGGGATCCAGGGTATTGGTGACGCGAATGGCTCCGTCAGGCAGTTCCTCGATCGTGAATTCGTCCCTTGGTTCCGCGTAGACAACGGTGTCCAATTGGTCCGGAGACTCGGCGTCAGCATCCATGATTCTCCGCTCGATGAAGAGGTCGCCCGGGTTGATAGCCCCGGAGAAAATCCTCACCTGGAAGGCAGTAATCGATTTTTGCCGTTCGGCGATGGGTTCAGCTACGCCGCCTGGCCGCCAGACTACGTTGACGTCCACCCAAGCACCGCCATCGACGAAGTTCCGTCCTAGACGGGGCTCAATCAGGTCGTTACCCGGGCCGCCGAGGATGATGTTGTTGTTGAAATCATCCTCGGTGTTTGGCTCGCCAACCAGGAACGGCACCGCGTATTCAGGACGTTCCCCGCCACCGAGCAAGTCGCGAAGACCCTCGACTCGGTTAAGGTGCTCCTGCGTTAGCCGGTGCCCATAGCCGAGCGTTCCGATCGATGGTGCTGTGATGTCGTCCTCGGTTGCAGCACCACGGAGAACATCATTGCTGTTCCAACCGGAGAGCCCTTCAACGTTGAGGAACCTGTCGCGGATGGCGGTCAGGGTGTCCGGCATGATCTGCAGGATCGACAGGTCCGCGTTGACCGGGTAAGGGTTGTCCTTGTAGGTCACCCAGTCAAAGCCGAGCATGCCGCCGAACCGTTCGGTGCCGGCGCCGGCAACCATGATGTCGTCGCCGCCCTCCGAATCGTGATCGTTGTTTCCTGTTCCCCCGATGAGCACGTCGTGTCCGCCGTGCCACAAGTTGGGATCATTCATCATGGTGTTGCTGTTGTCACCTGACATCAGGTCGTGGCCGGGTCCGCCTTCAATCCAATCACTGCCCTCATTACCGGTGATGACATCGGGTCCGGTTGAACCGCGGATGAAGTCATCATCGATTCCGCCGAAGATCGTCGAGTTGTCTTGGCCGCCGTAGATGACGTCCTTTCCTGAACCTCCGAACAGCAGGTCAATCCCGGGCCCGCCGTTGATGGCATCGTTACCCGCCTCGCCCTGAATCCTGTCGTCGCCGTTCAGATCCGTAAGGATATCGTCGCCGTCGCCGCCCATAATAGTGTCGTTGCCGTCGTCTCCCTCAATCCGGTCATTGCCGGCACCGCCCCAGATGGAGTCGTCGCCGATGCCTGCCCGGATGTTGTCGTCGCCGACGGTGCCGTGGATGGAAACATGATCCCCTGCGGTGAACCGTGCCTGGCCGTTGATGAAGGTCATCCCAGCGTTGGCAGCAGCACTTGGGTTAGACAGATCGAAGGTGATCTGCGGTGCTGCGAACAGATCGTGCTGCAGATTATAAGTTTCGGTGTTCCTATCGACAATCTGCGACAGTGAATTCGCTTCCAATGCATGGAACAGGGAGTTCCCGAGGTTGCGGTTGAGGTAGTAGAAACGGTCACCGTTCTGCAGGTTCTCCAGCTGGTTTTCGAAGACGAAGCTGAAGGTCGAACCCATCATTCCGCCGAAGACGAACGGCTTCTCAGCGAGACCACCCATCCAGAAGTCAATGTTGTTTACTCCTGTATCGGCAGCCGGCGCATTCATGAACGTTGTGTCGGCAATGAGCGTTGTAGCGGCAGCACGCTGGTCCGCCATGCTCGTTGCAGACTGAAGGGTCGGGTGGTTTCCGTAGGCTGCTACGAAGTTGAGAATGGATTCAGGGTTCTTCATTCCGAGCCGGAAATCCTCCCAACTGGTGTAGGGAGCCAGTTGCGGCATCAGTGTCTCGTTATAGAACGTCTGCCGTGCGCTTTGCAAGCCTGGAACACCGGTTTCCCTGGCACGCAATATGTTGATCGATGCGAGATCCAAGGGGAGTCCGAGTAGCTGATTGCGTAGCGTATCGGCAACGAATTCGTCGATACCGGCGGCGGTTTGGTTGGCCATGCCCTTGATCACGGACCCGGCCGCAGCCTTTGACGTCAACTCTTCACCGTTTGGCCCGAGCTTGTATCCCACCGGATCAAGGAATGCGTCCAGCAACGGTTGCTTCTCCACCACACCACCAAAATCGCGGTCAACGGTGTCGGTGAGCATTGAATGGCCAAACCGGTATACAACGTTGGCGAATTCCGAGGAGATTGCTGGATTTACGTCCGGCATGTAGGAGTTCTCGTTGAGGACTGTCGGATCAATTGACGGTTGGATCCGGCGGGCGAACTCCTCGAATACGAGGTGTTGGTACTGCATTTCGGTGAAGAACCGGGCTGCCTGGAACAGCCGCTCACCATAATCCCAGAAACCCTCCTCTTGATACGCGGCCAGTAGTGCCGCCTGTTCCGGTTCCTGCAGGAACGCGTCGACCTGCTCCATAACCCGGTTGTGCTCTGAGTGGAACACCTGGTGAATTGCCGTTAGCGCAATGTTTTCGTTGCCACGCCCGTCACCGGTGACGAAGTGCGCATCAAGCGCAGCGTTGTCATAGCCGGCCAGCTCATCGGGTACAGCGCCATGGGCGATATCGTCCAGGAAAGCGTTGTTTGCACCCAACGCACCTACGGTTGAGATCGGCGCCGCAGGGTTTCCTTCAATGAAACCATCCTCGAAGGCGACCTGCGGGTATCCATTAGCGCCAGGAACAAAACGCCCGTATGGATCCATCTTCAGGAGCGGAACGTTGAGGACGTCCAGGTCCCTGAGATTGATGCCAAGCAGTTCGCGAGCCTGAGCCTTAGTATCCGCCCAAGTGGCCAAGCTGTCCTCATCCGCTCCGTTGAGCAGGCGTCCCGTAGGCACTGGCCCAGTCGCTGTGGATTCGTACTCACGCAGGAAAGCTTGATGTGAAGGGTGAGAAGCATAGGTCTGGTTCTGGTCCACAAACGGAGTGGTGCGGTTGGTGTGATTCCGTTCGGTCCCGGCTTCGCCCGTATCGATGGTTGCGCGGTCCAGCATGAAGAAATTGGTGCGTGAACCCTCTACGTACAGCGGATCGTCTGGCCGCAGGGGAACTACTACGGTTCCATTGCCACCCTTCGAGATCAGGTCGAGTCCGTGGTCAAAGAACTGACCGAAAATGGTGAACAGTGACGTTGCAGAAGCCGACAGCCCTTCATCGGTTGCAACATCCGGGATGAAGATCTGCGTTCCTGGCAGCAACTCTGCTACCGTCGTTTCCGTCTCAGCCGGAACGGCTACTGGGCCACCAAGGATTGTTACGGTCTGCGGGGCCAGACGTTCCAGTTCTGCGGAGACGGATGCTGGCATGGCGCCGACGTCAGGGACGAGCAACAGCGGTCCACCACGCAGGCCCGCGAGGTAGGAGCCCGCAAGAGCGTCGGGGAAATCCGTGCCGCGGGCTATGAACGCATGGGTGACACCTGGCGCGTAGTTGGACTGTGACAGAGCCACAGCGGTCTCGTAGCGATCGGCACCATCAACGCGGGTGACCGCGCCAGCGGTATAGTCAGCCAGTTGAGTTACTACAGCCTCGCTGACGCGTTCAGTGGTGCCTACAACGACAATCTCTTGGGGGGCCAACCGCTGCAGTTCCGTGATGGTGGATGCGGGAAGAGAATTGCTGGTCGTCAACAAGACCGGGTGTCCATCGCGCGCCGCCGGCGCGGCGGCGATCAAGGCATCGGGAAAGTCTTGCCCGGTTGCGATGTAGACCTTGCCAATATCAGCGGCGAAGGTACCCGCGCTGATGGCCGCCGCGGTTTCGTAGCGGTCATCTCCCGCTAGCCTGGTAACAGTGCCTGTGGTGTAATCCTGCAGGGCGGCTTCCACACCGGCGCTTACCGCTTCCGGACCACCGAGTATGACGATGCGCTGGGGAACTAGGCGTTGGAGTTCCGCCACTGTTTCAGCCGGGATTGCACTGGTGCTAGTCAACAGGATAGGACCGTTGCCGGACGCAGCCGCTGGCCCGCCGGTCAACGCATCAGGAAAGAGGTCGCCGCGGGCGATGTAGACCACTGGAACATCGGGGCCAAAGGTGTCGGCGCTGACAGCCGCGGCTGTGCCAAAACGATTGGCACCTTCAAGGCGATTAGCTACTGTGACAGGGACAATTTCGGATCCTTCAACCCTCTCTGACACGGCAACTGCGGCTGGGTTATTGGTGGTTTGGTCAACGATGAGGTTGCTGACGTTCCGGGGAGAAGAGTCATAGACAAAACCTTCAGTCTGCTCGTAACTGGTTGCTGCTCCGGGGGCTTCACCCGGAGGTGGCCCACCCGGCGAGCCCGGAGGTGCCGGTTCAGCCTCGCGGAACTCGGCGGCGAGGAGGCGGGGGAAGATTTGCCCTCCGGCTCCCCACCCGTCCTGATCCGGTAGAAGGTTGTTCCACCGACCGTCAACGGTTCTTAGACCAAACGGCGACGAAATGTTGCCCACACAAGGATCGCCGTCGGCGTCGTAGTGTGTCTGCTCCGCAGTATTGAAGGTATTTCCGTCATTACATAGCGGCGACGAATCGGGAAGGTTATCGACCACGACGTCTTCGGCGTGGGCTTCTGAGATTGCGATCTGCTTGAGAATAAATTCAAGGTCACCAGTGGTGACATTGAAATCCTGTCCGGGAGGAGGCGCTGCTCCGGCTAACTGTCCAGGCAAAACGATCCCGGAGAGAACAACGGCACTGCCTGCTGCGAGTGCTGTCAACTTTGTGCTGGTTTTGCGGCCCGGAGAACGGTGCCGCGGTTTGATGCCCATATCTACTCCCCTGTGATGGACCCAGCTCTTTGTCGCCGAGGCCCCCCAACAACGGCACGAGTGTGTTTACCGTTAGGTGGAAGTTGTCATCAAGACCCTGCAAATAACTTGGGAATGCAATAGGAGAATAGAAAAAATGGCGGGCCGCGCGTTCGCGGCCCACCCGTTCATCAATTTATTCGGCGCCAACCGGGACCATTGCCGGTGCCGAGCCGTGCTCGACGGTGGCCGTCTACAGATCAGCGTCAGTCGCCGCTACCGCAACGAAAGTAAAAACCAGTGGACCGCGCCTTCTCCTGGCAACCTTCGCTATTGGGTTGAGTCCTGCGGCTTAGCTGCGTCGTCCGGCGTGCCGTCGTCGTCGCGCTCGTCGAGTTCCTCGTCGAGCTCTTCCTTGCGGAATTCGGTCTCGGGGTGCGGCTGACCCTGGTCGACATACTCCTCGTCGATCTGACGGTGGACTTTGCTGTTCAGCACTTCCACTTCACCGTCGGCCAGGTCATCAAGGTCCTCCGGGAACGGATCTTCGGGTGCGAGGCGGGTCTTGTCGTTCATCAGGCCAGACTACTTCATCGGCCCAGATTCGTCCGATTAATTGGGACCCTACGATGAGGGCCGTTTGAGCCTTTTCAGCACACCCTTGGGAACGAACGGCGAGATGTCTCCGCCGAGTGAATCGACCTCTTTCAGGAGCGACGACGAAAGATGGGTGTAGCTATTTTCGGCCGGGATGAAGACGGTTTCGACGCCGGTGAGTTGGCGGTTCATGGTGGCCATGGGCAGTTCATAGTCGAAGTCCTGGCTGGACCGCAGACCCTTGACGATGAGGTTGGCGCCATGTGAGCGGCAAAAGTCAGCCAGCAGACCTTCGCTCATGGGCAGGACTGACACGCCCCGGAGGTACTGGAGGGTTTCGCGGACGCTCTCGAGGCGTTCATCTAGGTCGAACCGGTACTTTTTGGCTGGGTTGTTGGACACCGCAACGATCACCTCATCAAAAAGGCTTGCGGCTCGGGCGATGACCTCCACGTGACCGTTGTGGATGGGGTCAAAGGATCCGGGGCAGACTGCGCGACGCATGGTTCGAATCTACAGTGAAGTGCGCTGCGGTACACCCGGCCGCGGCGGTGCGGCGTCATAACCGCAATACTTGAGTGCATGAGTTCAACTACTTCTTCACTGGTGACCGGCACCGCCACAACCCCTACGCCATGGCAACGGACAGCGTCGGGCGCCAATCTGTTGGCCTCCGATGGGCGCCTCGGTGTCACGATCTTCGAGGAAATCACCATGTTGGCGCTGCAACACGGTGCCATCAACCTGGGGCAGGGTTTTCCTGATGAGGATGGTCCGGCTGAGATTCTTGAGGCTGCCCGTGCTGCCATTGCGGCCGGCGCGAACCAGTATGCGCCGGGGCAGGGATTGCCGGTGCTGCGGGAAGCCATCGCTGCCCATCAGGAGCGGTTCTATGGGCTGACCCCGGATCCCGGCACCGAGATTATCGTCAGCACCGGCGCGACCGAGGGCATTGCGTCAACAGTTTTGGCCCTTGCCGGACCCGGTGATGAGGTGCTCACCTTTGAACCGTTCTATGACTCGTATGGCGCGACGATCGGCCTCAGTGGCGCCACCCACACCACTGTTCCGTTGTCGGCTCCCGATTTTCAGCCCGATCTGGACGCCCTCGAGCGGGCTGTCAACGCCAATACCCGGATTATTCTGCTCAACAATCCGCATAATCCCACGGGCACCGTGTTTACGCGCGAGGTGTTGCAGAAGATCGTCGATCTTGCGGTGAAGCACAACTCGGTGATCGTGACCGACGAGGTGTATGAACACCTCACCTTCGGCGTCAGGCATGTGCCGATTGCGTCGTTGCCGGGCGCTGCGGACCGCACGCTCACCATTTCCTCGGCAGGGAAGACGTTCTCGGTCACCGGCTGGAAAATTGGGTGGATCAGTGGGCCGCGGGAACTCATTTCGGCGGTCCGTACGGTAAAGACCTTTCTGACCTACAGCTCCGGGACTCCCTTCCAGAGCGCCGTTGCACACGGTTTGGGTCTCGACGAAAGCTTCTTCGAGACGACCGCAGCAACGCTGCAGCGTAAGCGGGACATTCTCAGTGCCGGCCTTGAGGCTGCCGGATTCGATGTCTTCACACCCCAGGGCACGTACTTCGTGAACGTCGACGCAGCGCCGCTGGGAATTTCGGATGCCACCGCGTTGGCTCGGCGGTTGCCCGAACTGCTGGGGGTTGCGGCTATTCCGGTGGCTGTCTTTTGCCATCCCGACGGCGCCGCACGGACCAGTTCGTTGCTCCGGTTTGCGTTTTGCAAGAAGACCGAGGTGCTCGAAGAAGCAGCTGACCGTCTGTCGACGTTGCGGTCGCGGCTGTGAAGGGTGTTGAACTGTGCTCCGACGAGGATGGTGCTGTGCCCACCCTTCATTTGGCCGACATTGGCCAGCTAGCCGAAATTGATGAAGACGCGTTCACCGAGGGCGCCTACATTCTCAGTATTGGCGGTGCCCAACAATCGCATGTTGATCTGGGGAATCCCAGACACGTTTTCTACGAGTATCTGCGGCGTATTGCGAATGTCCTGGATATTTTCAAGCTTGCCGGTGAGCCAATTCGGGTGTTGCATCTCGGTGCTGGCGCGTTGACGTTGGCTCGCTATGTCCAGGCGACGAGGCCGGGCTCTGAGCAGGTTGCGGTCGAACTGGAACGGGAGTTGTTGGACTTTGTGCTGGAGCATCTGCCGCTGCCTGAAGGCACCCGGTGTTCCCTGCTGATCGAGGATGCCCGGGCGGCGCTCGACAGGTTTGAGCCAGGCTCGTTTGATGCAGTGGTGCTCGACGTGTTTGCCGGCGATGATGCACCCGTCCATCTCACCGATCAAGCGTTCTATCAGGCGCTGACCTCGCTGGCGGCTCCGGGCGGAGTTGTTCTCGTCAATGTTGGGGACGATTCCCCGCTGACGTTTGCGCGTGCCCAGGTTCGTCGGTTACAGGAGGCGGCCAACGACGTCGCGGTGTTGGCTGATGCGGGAATGATCGGAGGGCAACTGGCTGGGAATATCGTGCTGGTGGGAACCGATTCGGTGTGGCCAGCCGAGTGGTCGGATCCGCTGGTAGCGGCGGGTCCGCATCCAGGTGTTGTGGTGACCGGTTCCGAACTTGTTGCATTCTCTGCGGGACCGCGGTAACGCCTGAGCGGGCAATATGCTATTCACCCCTCCGCAATACGAAAGCAATAAATACGCTAATTTAATGTGCGCTATAGAATTGCCTTTATCGGCTGTTTTTTCATTCATTCAGCAGTACCGTTGGTGCATAGACCACGTGTCATGCGGTGTTGATCCTGTTGACACCGCTGATTGCTACAAATGGAGGAACCATGACTACCGAAGTTGCGAGCGTTTCAGAGTGCAGTGTGGACTCCTGCTCCTTCAATCACGACGGCTGTACTGCCTACGCGATCACTGTCGGTGGTAGCCGCGATCATGCATCGTGTTCGACCTTCATCGACACGTCGGCGACCGGTGGTTTGCCGATGGTATTGGCTCACGTCGGTGCTTGTCAGCGCACCGAATGCACCTTCAACGACCACCTGATGTGCGGCAAGACCAATGTGACCATTGGCCACGGCGCTGATACTGCTGATTGCCTGTCCTACCAACCGCAGTAGGACCTCGCTCCAAGTTTCACAGCGTCACAGACCCGGTTGTCCACTAGGACGGCCGGGTTTGTGCATGAGGCGGGTTGTTCCAACAGACATCCTTCGGACCATTCCGGTCGTCGTCGGGCGCGGATTAGAGTTCTCATCAGGGGCTCACGAACGTCTCATAGGTGACTGACTAGATAGAGAACCTGCGGCAGTTACATCACCGCGGGGGAAGATCGGTCACCACCATGGAAACGTATGTGTCTCAGACGCACTCGTTGGAGGAACTGTCCTCGACCGAGCACCCTTCCAAAGAACTCCGTGTTGTGCGCTACTCGCATGAGGCCCTCCGGGCTGGGCCATACCCGACGCAATCTGGCGTTGGCCCACTCTTTGACGGCAAGCCTTCGGGGGTTGACCGGTTGCACAGTCACCGGCTTGCTGGTCACCGGCGAATCGCAGGCTGCCCGGTTCGACAGTCCCGGCAGCTGGGACTGGGTGGTGCTTCCTGGCATTTCCAAGGGCAGCGACGGCTGTACGCCCCGCAATCTGGCAATCAATCAGTCCAAGCCCATCAGGCTCTGGTTGGATTTGGCAAACCTTTTGGTTCATATCGATGTTTGGCGAGCGCAGGGTGTCTTCTCTGCTGCTGCGGCGTCGACCGCCGAGCAGGCAATTCTCGACACCGCTTCGGCAATGAATGTGTCGCACACCCGTATGCATGCCTATTCTGCATCGACCAGATTGCGGCTTGCTTGTCTGTATGCGTTTCGGCCGTCGTACCAGGCTGTTGCTCACTTCTGGTTTGAGCGTCTGGAAGAGGATTTTCGGCAGAAGGCAACAGGTTTCTCGTCGTAGACACCGCTCGGGTCGGACGTAGCGCCTTTTGTCTGATGTATCCGACATCTGAATAGGCTTTTGCGCCCACGAGGGTACTGACTTTCGGCCATAAAACCTGTGGAAAATTGGGTATTTCAGAGTAACTATGTGGTTTATGCTTTGAGGGTCTCGATCAATATTCTCTGGGGGAATTCAATGTCACTATTTTCCGGGCACCACCCTGTCCAGACCCGTACCGCCGACCTAGGTCGTCCCACGTTGGCACGGCCGCATTCTGGGAAACATGGACAGGTCCGCAGCGGTGTCAGGAAGATTCTTGCTGGTTTCGTTGGCTTGCTGCTGGTGGCGACTAGTTTCTCCCTTGGGGCAGCGCCAGCGGCGGCCAGCCCCGAGTCTGATGTCATTCAGGCGAGCCCCGCCCCAAGTACCCTTGATCTTGCCAACAAGCAACAGATCCTTGACGTTTTCAACGGCATCAACGTTTTCCGTGCGAACAAGGGGCTGGAACCGGTCACCTTCAACGTCACTGTCTCAGAGGTTGCCGAAGACTGGTCCGACTACATGGCGACGAACCAAGCCTTTTTTCACAACCCGGACTATGCCTATGATCCCAGGGTAGACGGCCGGTGGGTGAGGGCGGCCGAGATCATTGCCGCCCGGTGGGACACCTCGGGTCAAGGTCTGGTGAACCAGTGGGATGCATCGCCGACACACAACGTAATCATGAGCGACCCCGCGCTCGAAACCATCGGGGTCGGCATTTCCATCACGGGCAATAAGGATTACCAGAATGAGCCGCTCAACCACACGATGTATGGGACGGTCAATTTCTTCACTTTTGAAGAACCTCCGGTGGGAACCTACGCAACTGCGCAGGACTACTTCGACGGGAAGCCTTCCCTGGATGTGCCGGAGCCGCCACCCCTCAGCCAGGTGACGACCCAGGCGCCGACATGGGATAACTCGACGGGTAACTACACGATCCCCGCTGTGAAAGGCGTCGATTACTTCGTCAACCAGAAAAAGACTCCGGCGGGCACTTACCATTCTGGCTGGAGCCGGATCAATATCGAAGCGAGAGCACAGCCAGGTTACAAGGTCATCGGAACAGTGTCCTGGTCCTACACTTTTGTCCGGCCGTCCACCACGGTAACTCCGGCACCGGTGGTGTTCACCGACAAGGACGGCACAAGCCAGGACACAATCACGATCCCTTCAACAGAGGGTGTCGAATACACCATCGGCGATACTCGCACCCCCGCTGGCACTTACCCGGGGAAGGGTTACGTGATCGTCTACGCGAAAGCTAAACCCACGTACATCATTCGAGATGGTGCCACGACGCGTTGGACCATGGAATTCAAGGAAACCCCCTACCGGGTAACTCCTGCACCCGTGGTGTTTACGGACAGGGACGGCACCGCCAAGGACACGGTTACGATCCCTTTCACCATCGGTGTTGAGTACCTACTCACCGGTAAGCCAATTGCTGAAGGCGTCTACGCAGGTAAAGGTACCGTCACTGTGACCGCACGGGCTAGTACCGATTACGTTCTTGAACCCGGTGCCACCGCGAAATGGACGACCACCTTCAGCAGTGGTAACGCGCCTTACGCACCGCCGAAGGTCTCGCCTTTCGCCGATGTCTCCACCAAACAGCTGTTCTACAAGGAGATGTCCTGGCTCGCTTCACAAGGCATCAGCACAGGCTGGAAAGAGCCAAACGGCACCAGCACCTACCGTGCCCTTGTGCCGGTCAACCGTGACGCGATGGCAGCATTCCTCTACCGTGCAGCCGGATCCCCCGCTTACACACCTCCGAAGCAGTCCCCCTTCGCGGATGTCTCCACCAAGCAACTCTTCTACAAGGAAATGTCTTGGCTCTCAGCCCAAAACATCAGCACCGGCTGGAAAGAAAGGAACGGGACCCGCACCTATCGTCCGCTGCAGCCAGTCAACCGTGACGCAATGGCAGCATTCCTTTACCGCGCAGCCGGATCCCCCGCCTACACACCTCCGAAGCAGTCCCCCTTCGCGGATGTCTCCACCAACCAGCTCTTCTACAAGGAAATGTCCTGGCTCTCAGCCCAGAACATCAGCACCGGCTGGAAAGAGCCGAATGGCACGAGCACGTACCGTGCGCTGCAGCCGGTTAACCGCGACGCAATGGCAGCATTCCTCTACCGTGCAGAAGGAAGACCGTAACCATGCCTCCCTTCTGACGCTATTCCGATAGCAGCAGAAGGGAATCTTGGGGTTGTCTGGCATACCGTGGCGGTCCGTACCAAGGACACTAAACCGCTGGCTCGGTCGGTTCTGCGAACCATAGCTTGGTTTCGCCATACTTTTTTTCGGCAAACCGTTCCAGACCGGCCGGCCATTCAGGTTCCTGCGAGCGCGATGAGCGTTCCAGTACGACAACAGCACCCTCTGCCAGGTGGGGAACCAGGGTTTCAAGGATGCCGGACAGTGCGTCGTTTTCTACCGGATAGGGAGGATCCATCAATACGAGATCCCATTGATCCGACGGAAGAGCCCGATCCAGGTAGGTTTCTACCTTAAGATGGTGTACCCGGACAGTCTGGTTTTTGAGGGTTTTGTTCACCAGATCGGCGTTGGTTCGGCTGACTGCCGCGGCTTTGTCGGCCGATTCCACCAGGTCGACGATCTTCGCTCCGCGGCTTGCGCTTTCGACGCCCAGGGAGCCTGAGCCAGCAAAGAGGTCGAGTACTCTGGCATCGGCGATGACCTCGTAGGCGTCGAGACGAGAAAACAACGCCTCTTTGACCCTGTCAGTGGTGGGCCGTGTTGCTGTACCCGGAACGCTGAATAGGGGTATGCCTCCAGCGGCTCCGGCGATAATTCGACTCATGTTTCAACTGTATCGACAAGAGGTGGGACGTTTGGCCACCGATTATTGTCTGCCGAAAGTGGCGGCAATATGGCGGCGCAGGGATCGGGGCCGCCATCAGGTTGCTGGTGGGTGCTGTTGCGAGCGGATGTACAGACCATAAGCGGGTGCGGTCGACCTGCCATAGATGGCAAACCGGGGGCTTCCTATCCGCTCGTATCCTGCAGCACCTCCAACATAAGCCGGTGAAACTCGGTTGGCTGCTCCCACATTGGTCGGTGCCCTGAAGTCTCAAACACACGTAGTTCCTTGGAGGGAGCGGTCAGCACTTCGTACCACTCTTGCGCGAGGACGGCACGGCCAGGAGCCTCGTAACGCCCCTGCGCCAGATACACGGGGATATCCAGCCTCGTCACCTGTTCTCGAAAGTCAATCTCTTGCAACTGCGGATAGAGCACAGCGAAAACGTCGAGGGTGGCGCCGAGGTTCCGGACCTTCTCAACGTTGGAGTACTCCTCAACAAAAAGCCCTTCGGAATTCTGACCCGAACCCTCGGCGTTCGGCGTTCGGTCGTACGGATGAACCAATTGCTCGGTTCCGATCGCCGGTTCGTAGCCCCTGATGTCGGTGTAGGGCGGCGGACCGTACGCTTCAAGCGTGGACGCCAGCCCGCCGTCGCCTGTGGTGCGCGCCCACTCCAGCGCATCTTCATAAAAGATGATGTCAGTGGCACGCTGGCTCACCATTTGGCCGACGCCAACGAAGGCCTGGTAGAGCTGCGGTTCACGATCCGCGAGGAGGACCCCGAGCGTTGAACCCCACGATTGTCCCACCAGGTAGATACGGTCCTGCCCGAACCGCTGGCGAAGATACTCAGTAACAGCTAGTGCGTCGCTAATTGCGTTCTCCAGCGTGAGGGTTGATGCCGGCTCGAACTGGTCCATCGACTTGCCGGTGCCTCGCTGGTCGAGGGTCGCGACGACAAAATCCTCCTCCAGGGCTCCCCCGTGGTTGCGCATTGCTCCCAATTCGGTTCCTCCGGGACCTCCAGCAAGGAACAGGAGGACCGGGTTCGTATCGCTGCGCCCTCGGATCATTACGCTCAGCCGATGATCTCCGACATCCACACTTGCGAACTCGGAGACGCTTCCCGGCAACGATGTGCCGTCTTCGGCCAAGATAGCGTCTGTGGAGCCCGGCAAGGCGACGAAGAAGCCGAGAAGAAGAACGAACACACCGGTCAGGGCCGTCAGCCCGCGGAGCAGGACTGTCCGTGTCCGCCGGCGAATTGGAGCGCTAGGATCCTGGCTGTTGCGCTGCACTCTCCGCCGTTCGAGCGCAGCGCCCAAGATGGCGCCAAACATCATCGGGATCAGCACCAGAAGCCCGTGGAACCCGCGTCCGGTAACAAACGCGACGACGCCGTAGATCGAGTTGAGCTGAATTTCGTCCACGGTTGGGCCTTGAACACCTGCACGGACGAGCTCGAACGATACGAGGAAAAGTACTGGTGCAATAAGGACCGCCCACCGCGAGCGAAGAGCGACGCCGCTGGCGGTGCCGACCAGCAGACTCATCGCCACAGTTACTACGGCCTCGACCTCCGTCAGTGGGCCTCGGGGAGTCAGCCAACCGGCCATCAGTGCATACCCGACCGTCACAGCCACAGTGGCTGCGAGTCCTACCCACGGTCTATCGAAGGTGGTGCTCAGTCGGCTCGGCTCGGCCGGGACGGTCGGGGACGGCGAACTGGTGAGCTGCTCTTTTGACATATCCGTGGCTTCCTGGCGGGGGATCCTCACTTTCCTGGAGGGGGTGATACTCATCTGGAGACCAAATGCCGTCAATCCAGAGTCTGCGGCCTCCACCGATTCACCCACTCTTCATTCGACCGCTGTCCCAGCCGACGACATAGAGTCGAAGGTCCCGCGGTGCCGAGCAAGACCCCGGGTGTCCGCAGCGGTGCCGAGGGAACCTGTCGCCAGTCGCCAGTCGCTAGTCGCCAGGACCCAGGAACTCAACACTCAGAACTCGACACTCAGAACTCGACACTCAGAACTCGACACTCAATGACTGTGGATGCTATCGCTTCTTGGCGTCGCTATGTGATCGCTTCGTGACGACGTTATGTGATCGCTCGTTGCCGTATCAGCGACCCGTATGCCGATCGGCTCGTGGTCGCCCTGCTCCAAGGCCTTGGGGTACACCAAAGAGGCATCGACGGTCGAGCCGCCACGTGAACCCAGTTCTAACCACAGAAGTGGTCTCCGTTTGAGTTGCAGCCATCAAGGTGAGTATTCGATGCCCAGCTGCGGCCGAACCAGTGCCTTCAGGATGCCGGTACCGCGGTTGTTCTGGGCAGGAGGACGGGGCAGCATGTCACCCGGATTTCACTCAGTAAGACGCCTGCCGCCGTTAGCACGGTGCCGTGTACGCCGCCCGGTAATTCACCATGGCCGAAATCACCCGCTCCTGCGTTGTAACTCCCCTGCCCATCTACCCGCAACAGCCGTTCCACCAAGACCGGGCTGAAACGTCCTTAACGCCAAAGGCTGCACGGATACCACTCAACGTAGGACGCGCTTCGACAGAGTTCTGGTGGAACGTATGCCTGTGCTCTATGAGCATCACAGGTGTCTTCGGACGACCCGCCTTCAACATGTCGACCCCAGGGCCGGATCATTCAGCAGCGCGCGTTGACGATGGGTCAGGTCGGGGCCATAATCGCCCTATTGAGCCAAGACACGCGAGCGCGCTCCGCAAGGACCTACTCCCTGGTGGCCAGTGCCGGTGGTGGTTCCTGATGCAAAGGGAGGTCCCTGGTCATGGCCGAAACCAGAATCAAGCACCGGAGCGTTGAGGAGCGGATCGCGAAGGGCAAGAGTTGCCGGAAGAAAACACCGGTCTCCAGCCCAACGGGGTGGGTTCCCGATCCCGATCGGCCGGATCCGGTCGCGCTCCTCGAGGAGCAGAACCGCACCCGGGAACAGGACCTTGTGCCGGTGCGGCACGGCCGGATGCTGGCCTCGCCGTTCACCTTCTACCGGGGTGCGGCCAAGATCATGGCCGCTGATCTGAAGGACACTCCACGGGCCGGCCTGATCACCCAGCTGTGCGGAGACGCCCACCTGTCGAACTTTGGCGTATTTGCCTCGCCGGAGCGGAACCTGCTCTTTGACCTCAATGACTTCGACGAGACGCTCCCGGGACCGTTTGAATATGACGTCAAGCGCATGTCCGCGAGCTTCACCATCGCTGCCCAGAACAATGCCTTCACCAGGACAGAAACACACGACGTGACGCTGACCGCGGTCCGGGCCTACCGGGAAGCGATGGCCGAGTTCGCGCAAATGCGCACTCTGGACATCTGGTACGCCCAGCTATCCGAGGAACAGCTACTGGAAACCATCAACATGGCTGCGTCGACGCCCAAGGGCAAGACCCTCAAGAAAGCCGAGGGCCTGGAAAAGACGGCGCGGAAAAACATCGCCAAGGCCCGCACCCGGGACAGCCTGCAGGCCCTCTCCAAGCTTGGCGAACTCGTGGACGGGAAGTACCGGATCGTCAGTCAGCCGCCGATAGTCATCCCGGCCCGGGAACTGGGCGGATCGCTCGGCATGTCTGCCGATGAACTTGAGCACGTGATCAGCGAGCAGCTCCGTTCCTACCGGGCCACGCTCCAGGACGACCGGCGTCACCTGCTCGAACGGTTCGAAGTCATCGACGTCGCCCGCAAGGTTGTCGGCGTCGGCAGCGTTGGCACCCGGGCGTTCATCGCTTTGCTCCAGGGGCGCGATCAGGAAGACCCGTTGTTCCTGCAACTCAAGGAGGCCACGCAATCCGTGCTCGAGGACCACTTACCTAAGAGCAAGTTCAAACAGCCGGGCGAGCGCGTGGTGCAGGGGCAGCGGATGATGCAGGCAGCAAGCGACATCTTCCTGGGGTGGACCAAGGGCGCGCAGGAAAACCGGTACCTGTACTGGCGCCAGTTACGTGATATGAAGGGCTCAGCCGTCGTGGAGGGAATGAAACCGCTCAACATGACCATCTACGCCGGAATCTGCGGCTGGACCCTGGCCCGGGCGCATGCCCGCTCCGGTGACCCGGTCGCAATCGCTGCCTATATGGGCAAAAGTGCTAAATTCGACGTGTCGATCACCGACTTCTCCGAGCGCTACGCGGACCAGAACGAGCAGGATTACCGGGCCTTCGCCAACGCGGTTTGTTCCGGACGATTGGAAGCCGTCGAGGGCCTCTAGGCCGACCGCAACGTGCCAGCGGACGCGCGCATGACGTCCCCCTGCACTGCTCAGTAAAACCACTGCGTCTCATAAACGCACTCGTCATGGACGAGCGGCTTCTGTAGACACGACCGGACAACCTTGATCGTCAGGCCCAGACCCAGTGGCTTGAGGGCACGGCTGCGGTGCCGGCCCTCATGGCGCAGATCTGATCCAGGATCTGGTCTTGCAAACGGGACTGCCCCGACGAGCAAGTGGAGAATTCGCTGGCAATTGAAGCCCCTGGGCGGCGAAGCCTAGCAAGTCAGACGGCACATCAACCCGTGACCAACGGATTGCGATCCTGCTCATGGGGATGATCCCGGTGATAGTGGTTCTGTCGAGGTCTCTGCGCCGGATCGATATACCGCGGCGGAACAAACCACGGAATCCGGTCCCTCACCTCGATCTTCCATTCATCTTGGTGAACCAAATGGTGATGCCTAGTGCAAAGCAAGACTCCGTTATCTGCCGTGGTCGGTCCACCTCTACTCCACGGAAGGATGTGATGACCCTCGGTCCAGGGCGACGGCATCATGCAATCCGGAAACGCACATCCACCATCCCGCGCGGCCAATGCTTTACGGATAGAGGGAGGAAACAAACGACGAGGATTCCCCACATCGAGAACCTGGCCTTGCGTTCCAAGCACCACGGGTAAGACATTCGCATCGCAGGCAATCCGACGAATCGACCGAGCACTGATCAAACCGCCAAACGCTGCATGACCAGCTCTACCGACATCGGCCACCAAGTCCTTGTAGTTGATGGTGACCAACACCTGCGGCCTCATCCCTCCGGCATCGGAAAGCTTGCTGCTAGCCAAGGCAATTCGACATGCACCCACCAAGCCATCCAGCAACTGCTGCGCCCACGTCGACCGATCAAGCTCCTCTTCCGGAATGGTCCCTGCTCCCTGAGCAGCTGAATCTCCGGATGAACCGAACAAAGTCGCCTCAGCGTTCGAAGAATCCGCCCCGGCACCAGACGGCTGTGCGCCGGCGTCTACACCCCCATCTGTGCCCGCACCTGCACCTGCACCTGTGCCCGCACCTGTCCTTGTACCTGCACCTGCACCTGCACCTGCACCTAAAGTCTTATCCACGTCACCCAACTTTTCTGCTTCAGCAGCCGACAGTCCTGCCCTGGCCCTTGGGTTGGTGGCTGAATACATCACCGTGATCAGGTCTTCGAACTGTTCGTCGGTCGCTGAGATCTCCATGAAGTGCAGACCATGACGCTTACCCCTAAGAAAAACTCCCTGCCGCGCCCGCAAAACCTCTTCGGTTGGTTCAGAGCCATCAGGGTTGAGCAAACTTTCCCACCGCTGAATCAGCACCCTCAGCACATCCAGATCTGAGACAACTGCCTGCCTAGTCAGAGTGGCCTCCATCTCGTCCAGATCCTTGGACGAAGCAAACGGCTTGACTCTTTCCATGGCCGAACTGATCAAGGTGGCAGCCTGGCTGCTGACTTCCGATCGAGCAATCGCAGCCCCAAGATGTTCCAGCCGGGGAGCAAGCGGCTGACCATTCAACTGAACGGAGGGCAAAACCTGACCGGATACACGAATCCGCCGCTTCGCATCACTCTTGCTGATTCGCAAAGTGTTCCGAAGATACTCGGCGTTGTCTCTGCACCCCGTGCGGTTCAGCGCTCCCTTGGAGGAATCGCCGTCGGACACGCCAAGAGTGATCCGCTGGTCGGACTCACCGACTACCGCCACATTCTGATGTTCCACCGCGTGTGCCGCAATCAGCTGAAGTTGCTCGGCAGTTCTGGCGACCTGTTCGATAGCCACCGCGATTTCGGCAAGTTCACGAGTGGGCATGATCAGACTCTCCGAACGAAAAGAGTCAGCAATCCCCGACAGTTCAGTATTCAACCAGGCGAGATACCGAGGAGTATCGGTCTGCTGCTCGAATGGGGTGATAGCCATGAATCAATTTTATCGAACATAGATTCGAGTGATCCAGTGAACATCCCCAATGTGGAGGAGGAGTGGCCACTGGTCCTCCACAGAACAAAAGGACTAGCCCCGTTCCAGGAAGGCTTCCTTCTCGGGATTCAGGTAGAGATCCATCGCCTCGGCGAGGTCTGGATGGTCCACCAGATCGACGTCGTGCGCCACGATCTGCTGGGCATCTTCGCGAGCCTTCTCAATGATCTTCACGTCCTTGACCACGCGCAGGAACTTCAACGCCGACCGCCCACCGGACTGCGAGGCCCCGAGAATGTTGCCTTCGCGCCTCAGTTCAAGGTCCTTCTGTGACAGTTCGAAGCCGTCGGTAGTGGACGCAACAGCAGCAAGCCTTTCCCTGCTGGGATGATCCGGGTCAAGCTGCGTCACCAAGAGACAGGTACCGGGATGCCCGCCACGACCAACCCGGCCACGCAGCTGATGAAGCTGCGAAATACCGAACCGGTCCGCATCCATGATCACCATCATCGTGGCGTTGTGAACATCCAGACCTACCTCGATCACCGTGGTGGAGACCAGCAGCTGAACGCTTCCGTCATTGAAGCGAGCCATGGTCGCTGACTTCTCGACAGGATCCAGCCGCCCATGCAACAACCCAATCGACACACCCTGCATCACCGGCATTTCCTGCAGCGTTTCGAACAACTCATTGACCGACGTTAGTTCCTGCTGAGGACCCCGGCTGTCAGGCGGCCCATCGGGCGAGTAGAGCTCTACCGCGGTGGAGTCCTCTTCTTGGTCGCCAATCTTGGGACACACCACGTACACCTGACGCCCGGCGTCGATCTCCTCCCTGGCCCGCGCCCAGATGCGCTGAATCCAGGCAGGATGTTCGGTGAGCCCCACCTGGTGGGTAGTGATCGGCGCCCTACCGGCAGGCAGCTCGGTCAAGGTGGATACATCGAGGTCACCGAACACCGTCATCGCGACCGTCCGGGGAATGGGGGTTGCGGTCATCACCAGCACGTGCGGCGAATTGGTGGCCTTGGACCGCAACACGTCGCGTTGCTCGACACCAAAGCGGTGCTGTTCATCCACCACGATGAGCCCGAGGTCGAAAAAGCTCACATTCTCGGACAGCAGGGCATGGGTCCCAATCACGATCCCGGCGTCACCCGTTGCCGCGTCAAGCATTGCGTGCTTGCGCTGCGCAGTGGACATCGAGCCGGTCAGCAGGACCACCTTGGTTCCATCAGCTGCTCCCCCGAGCATCCCTCCCATGGCCAATGGCCCCAACGTCCGGGTGATGGATTGCAGATGCTGTGCGGCAAGCACCTCGGTCGGCGCCAACAGCGCGGCCTGACCACCGGAATCGATCACCTGCAGCATCGCCCGGAGAGCGACAAGCGTCTTACCGGAGCCCACCTCACCCTGCAGGAGCCGATTCATGGGGTGGGAAGAGGACAGGTCCTCAGCGAGGGTCTCCCCAATATCTTTCTGCCCGTTGGTGAGGGTGAAGGGCAGCTGGGAGTCGAACTGGTCCAGCAGTCCACCCGGGCGTGGACGGCGCGACGTCGCCTCCTCCTGCGAGGTGAGCGCCCGACGTCGGGCCAGTGCCGTCTGCAGAACCAGCGCCTCCTGGTAGCGGAAGCGGTGCTTGGCCCGGTAGGTGTCTTCGATCGCGTGAGGACGATGGATCAGCTCATAGGCCTGGGTGATATTCATCAGCTTGTCCCGGCGCGTAATGTCCTGCGGCACCGGGTCATTGAACTGAGAGTGCACCAGTCTGTCGAGCAGTGTACCGACTGCCTTCTTGATGGTTTCGCTGGGAACCTTCGCCGACGCCGGGTACACCGGAAGCGGCGCCTCGAGAAGATCGGGGTCGACGGACCCGTCGTCGTCGAGCAATGAATAAATGGGGTTGGTGAGGTTCAGCCGGTGCCGATACTCAGTGACCTTGCCGGAGAACATGGCGTGGACGCCTGGACGTAGATCCCTCGCAGCCTGGTGACCGTTGAAGAAGGAGAGGCTGAGACTGCCGAGCTTGCCCCCGGTGTCGTCGGTGATCACTACCTCACACAGAGAACCCTTACGGTTGCGCATCTGCCTCAGGTTGGCGGATTGCACCCGAGCAATCAGTGTCACATCTTCGCCCAACGGCACTGAGCTCACCGGCGTCAGCTCGCCGCGCTCAAAATAGGCGCGCGGGAAATGGTTGAGCAGATGGCTAAAGGTGTGAATGTTAAGGGTCTCGGCGAAGGCTTTGACCTTGGCCTTGGGAATGACAACCCCATCGAGGGGGGAGCTGAGCTCCCCGGTCTTCGGACTATCCACTGGCCTCTTGGGCTTCACTATGCCGTGCTGATTCGTTGAGTGGGGAGGAGTCACCAAGTGCGGAGGGGTCCTTGAGTTGGGTCACGTCGCCGTATTGCGGCGAGTCGGACTGGCGTGGCGATGCCAGCTGGGTAACCGACACGTTGATTGGATGGCCGGCTTCCTGGATGAGTTTCAGCGCCGGTTCGGGCGTGGGCACGTGGACGTGGACACGCCACCGGTAGCCTTCTTCGACCTCGGTGACGGCGCTCATGATGACTGAGTCGCCGAGCTCGTCCAGGTGAAGCCGCAGGGTGGCGGCGTCGAGGGGGCTGAGGTTGATGGTGCACATGACTTCGACGCCCTCGGCGTCGCCGCCGTTGTGGATGTGGGGTGCCTGGATGTCGTAGCCGTGGAGTCCGTCGAGGAGTTCGTCTTGAAGTTCTTCGCCGAGCGCGGCGGCCCGCAGCGCATCCATGATCAGGAGGAATCCCACTCCCCCGGCATCCACCACCTTGGCCGCGGTGAGAACGCCGAGCTGGCTTTCGGTCTGGATGACGGCTTCCAGAGCGGCTTCAACGGCGGCTTGCAGGGTGAGGGCAAGGGCGTGGTTGCTGTCGTCTCCGTTTTGGGCGCCGTCCGCCATGGCCGCTCCGCGGGCCGTCGCCTCCAGGACGGACAGCATCGTGCCGGGCACCGGGTCGCTGAGGGCCGACCAACTGCGGATCTGGCCTCGCTGCAATGCGGTGGCCAGCAAGGGGCCTGAAAGCCTGGTGTGGTGGTGCAGGGGCTCGGCCACTGCCGACAGGAATACGGCGAAGAGGGTGCCTGAGTTACCTCGGGCGTCCTCCATGGCGGCTTGACCTGCGATTCGGAGCAGCACGCCGAGATCGGTGGTGTCGGATGCCGAGGCGGCGTGGGAAGCGGCGCGGACGGTGAGGTAGAGGTTGGTGCCGGTGTCGCCGTCTGCCACTGGGAAAATGTTGATGGCGTTGAGGCGGTCGCTGTGGTTGCCCAGGGACTCTTCGGCCTTGCTCAACCATCGCCTCATCGCAGCTGCGTTAGCGGTGATCTTTGTCTGCAAAGTGATCCTATCCCACGTAGGCATGTGACTGCGGCGCTGCGGTCACTCCGGGCAATCCGGCACATACCGAGCCTACCGCAGTGAGGTCTGGAGGGAGAGAGCGAAACCGAGGTATTGGTAGCGAGCAGGAGTTTGCTGACTACAGCAATCGAGCTGGCCACCAATCCGATGGGGTGGATAGCTCCTGAAACCCAGCCGGCTATACCGGCGCGAGAACGCCCAGATGGTCGATCCTGCGACCTGGCGCACAGAAGGTCCAGCCCGACTCGGACCACGCCACAGGATCCAGCACGTTGCGACCATCGATGACAATGCGTCCCTTCACCAGGGTGCCAACAGCCTTAGGATCCATCTGAATGAATTAAGGCCACTCGGTGAACAGGAGGACGATGTCAGCCCCCGTGACCGCGCTAACGAGTGAATCGCAGTAATTCAGACGAAGGAACCGCTTTGCTGCATTGGCGTTGGCTTCCGGATCAAAGACGTTCACGTCGGCACTGCAGTTGAATAACTGGCCAGCGACATCCAGCGCTGGAGAATCCCTGACATCGTCGCTGTTCGGCTTGAATGCCGTTCCCAATATCGCCACGGTCTTGCCGGCAAGATCCCCCAGCAGCTGCTTTGCAGAATAGACGACGAAGATTAACCTCGTTCAAAAACTTCATCGTTAGGCACGCCGCTGCACTCCTTGGATGCTCTCCTAAGAGTCAAGCTGCAATCTTGCGTGGTTTGGTGTTCGGGCGGATGTGTTCGGTCCCGGGGTTGAGGAGGAAGTAGACCTCGCGGGCGAGGTAGCGTTTCAGGCAGCGGCTGATCTCCATCTTTGAGTGTCCTTGCGCGGTCTTCTTCGCGACGTAGGCCTTCGTTCTCTCGTCGATCCTGAGTGGGCTGATCACAGCGAAATGGAGGGCCCGGTTGGCTTGGCGGTCACCGCCCCGATTGAGTCGGTGCCGCTGGGTCATGCCCGATGATGCGGGCAGCGGTGAGACGCCGCAGAGCATTGCGAAAGAGGCTTCTGAGCGGAGCCGGTCGGGATTGTCACCGGCGGTGACCAGCAGTTGCCCGGCGACTTCTATGCCGATGCCGGTACGTTCGAGCAGGCGCGGCGCGAGGGCTTCGACGATGGGGTTGATGAGGACCTCGAGGTCGGCGATCTCATCGGTGAGTTCGAGATAGCGGCGGCCGAATGACTTCGGCGCGATCCGGTAGGCTACCACGGGATCAGTCGCATTCGAGACATCGGGGCGCCAAGCCGCGAGATGGCGGATCAGTTGCATTCGGGTGAGGTTGCGGACCTGATCGCGAACCTCGTCGGGCGCCGCGACGATCGACATGCGCAGCAGCTGCAGCGCCTTGCGGCGCTCCCGGACCGCCTGGGCGCGTGCGAGACGCAGGATTCTGAGGGCTTCGACTGCGCCGTCCTTAGATTTAGGGATCGTGGTGCGTCGTTCGTGGAGCGCGGCTTGGGCGGCGCTGATCGCGTCAAGATCGTCGTCTTTGCCCTTCCGTCGCCGGTCCGAACGGTCTGGCCGATCCACCTCAAGCACCGTCACATCGTTCTTCGCGAGATGCCGAGTGAGTCCGGCGCCGTATGAGCCGGTGCCCTCGATGCCGATCCGGATCAGGTCTCTCCGTGGCTGCGCACCCAAGTCAGCAGCGCCCGGTAACCAGCGCGAGTCGTTGAGAAGCTGTGAGTGCCGATAACGGTGCCTGCAGCGTCGATGACGGCCGCGACGTGGATCTCTTTGTGCGTGCCGACACCAGCGAACACTGAGGGTGATTGAACTGAGGGTGATTGATGCGTCCCGATGGTATTGGCGATGACGGTCATGTCGCGCTCCGATTTGTTCGTATGGGCGGGGAACGGCACCTCGCACCACCAGGCCGGCGGACAAGACAGTGATGAGCACCTGTAGGCGCAGGCTCTCCTTAGGTCACTCCGGCGGTGAGGCGTGACACCTCACCGGGTGCTCCCAGGGGACCGACAGATCCGAGGAAAGACAACACCACGTCGATCGGAGTGAGAGTCAGGAACCCCTGAAAACATCCGGCACCGACATTCTCGCGTGTCGATCGCTGTGACGGTGAAGACCCGCGGAAACACCAGCACAAACAGTCTCACTATCCGAGTGGTCGGGCGGCATTTTCAGGGCATCCGCGACCAGGTCGATGCGCATGTGAACGGCGATGGACCAGCCGACGACTTTCTTCGAATAGCAGTCGATCACGGTGGCCAAATAGATGAAACCCTGCCATATGTAGATGTCGGTGATGTCCCCGACGAACTTCATCCCCGGGAGGTCCGCGGTGAAGTCGCGCTTCACCAGGTCCGGGACCGCGGTAGCCACATTCGGCATTGGCGTTGCCCGGAACCGTATTGGTTCAGCCACCGGTACAAGGTCGGCTCGGTAACCTGTAGTTGCTTCACGACCTCACTCATCGGCCGTCCATCGTTGAGTATCTTCTGACCCTGACGGACATTCGCGAGGACCTGATCCGGGGTATATCTACGTGCCATATCAGTGAATTTCATCCTGCATCCATTATCGGATGCGAACCTCACATAATCACTGGACTCCTACATGCGGCCCCAACCAGAGCCCTAAGGCGAAAATTCATCTTAACTTTGAACTTCACAAACCCATCCCCGCATGCGATCCAATGCGGTAGGCCTGATGGGATAACCCCTCTGGAATATAGCAACGCAACTTACAAACGCGGTAAATTGACGGTGACACGCACTCTCGCTCCTTCACTCACGCGTCAACTTCGACTATTGTGTCAACTATGACCCTTCCGATAATTGCTGGCTTAGCTTCCGTCCCATATCGATTGGCAATGTTGGAAAAGTCATTCCATTCGATATATCCGCAAGTCGAAGAAGTTTATGTATATTTAAATAAATATGAAACTATTCCACAATTCCTCAATGTCGCAGGGGTCAAGATTTTTCGCAGCCAAGATTATGAAGATTATAAAGATGTCGGCAAATTTTTTGCTCTACGGCTGGTAAAGAAGGGAATACTTTTCACCATCGACGATGATATCGTATATCCACCCGATTATGTTTCAAGAATGGTTTCTCATTTGGTGAGTACCGAATACGGAGCCGTGGTGGGCGTCCACGCTAGTCAGCTTTCAAGTTGGCCGAAATCCTATTTTGATCGTCATGGGTTTGACTTCCGGAAAGAACTCGATAGTCTCGCTCCGGCTTCCATACTCGGCACGGGAACAACTGCATTCCACATTGAGAACATTGGCCTGGATTTTACGGACTTCCTAACGTACGGGATGGCAGACGTCTATCTGGCAGCGCACTTGAAAAGGAAGGGTATTCCAGCGCTCGTCGTGCCACGTCCATCAGGGTGGTTGATCGGCCTGAAACAAGACGGCAGCATCGATGACATACAGCCGACCCTTTACGAGCAAACTCGACGCAATGCAACGCCTCACAATACGATCATTCGGACGTTGGCGCCATGGGGAGAGAGCGATGCTCTTGCAACTTATCGCGCTCTCCCGGATTCCACGGTTCTATCGGATTCACTGGTTTACGCGCTTTCGATTATCGACATAGCAAATTCAGGCGAAAGCAGGGTATTTAGTAAAGTTCAGCGCGACTCTTCTGATCATGCATTCGTAAAGGCTAAGCCTTGGATAGAAATTTATGCGAACCGAGCTAGTCGTTATCTGATTTACCGAGACGCGATAAGAAGCCATCCTCAAGGTGAAGCTCGCCGTGTGGCCTTAGACGGTCTTTGGATGATCAACAGATTTGAAGCTATTCGTGCATCGCGTCGGATAGTCGAAAGAAATCCAGGGGACGCTAGATTCCTTCTCAAACACGCAGAATTCTGTGGCAAGTATTTTCTAGTAGATGAAGCAGAAGTGTATTTCCAACGAAGCGTGCGCATTGCAGGAAAACCAGGAGAACCAAAACTGCCAGAGGTTCTCTTCAAGTATGTCGATTTTTTGATTTTTTTCGAAAATTATAAAAAGGCTTCCTCGATAACTGTGACTCTTGGCCAGTCGCACGGTAGCCATCCTCTATTTAATGCGTGGATGGTTCTTATTTGCTTGGATCGAAACGACATAGATTCAGCGACAAGGCACCTAACAAATCTTGCCTTAGCACCGACTATGCGTCGCGGGAGCGCTATGCAGATTCTCGTGGCACTTCTCGCGAGGTCCGAACTACAACGGAATCATGAAGAGACCTGCTTGCTGAGCGTCGGCGCTATTGATGCTTCGAGCAATTCCGTTTCCGCATTAATCGATTTACTGAAAATAGCGGCCATACTCGGAGATAGGTCAGGGGCAGTCCGGGTTTGGGACATTTTATTTAACAACTACAACCGGTACTTGGAAACGCACCCCGAGTTGACCTGGTTCTATTCGAGCACATGGAGTGATCGGAAAGATATTCTGGAGGGTGCGGCGGAGCCATTGTTCACGAGAGGAAAATTCATCACTTCTTTCAGTGGTTTCAAATGGGTCGCTTCGCTTGGGAATGTCGAGCCGGATTTAGGTGAAGAGCCGCTTGTGAGTGTCATCATGACCGCGTTCAACTCAGCAGACACGATCGACTATGCTCTCGAGTCAATCCTCAATCAGTCTCACACCAACATCGAATTAATCCTCGTTGATGACATGAGCGTCGATGGCACCGCTAATCTCGCCAATAGGTGGGCAATTGATGATGCACGTGTAACGGTCGTTCATAATACAGAAAATTTGGGTCCATATGCATCTCGAAACATCGCCCTCAAACGGGCGCGAGGTGATTATATTGCTATTCAAGACGCAGACGATGTCGCATTTCCTGACCGTTTGAAGGTGCAAATCGGAAGCTTTCTTCCGGAAACAAGAGCAGTCTTGGGCCGGCACCTGCGAATGACCAAAGATGGAATTGCCCGCTTGGGAGAGGACGGGTCGATCATTCAGCATGGCAGCATGACCCTCCTTTTCAAACAAGAAATTGTACGAGAACTAGGCTTCTTCGCGGAAGTTCGGGCTGGCGGAGAAAAGGAGTTTGAGAGTCGAATAGAGCACTTCTACGGGGCTCATGCCCTATTGCGTATCCCAGAGGTTCTGGTGTGTTCGCTCTCCGCCATTGGTACAGATTCTAAAATCCACTCTGGCTCATACGAGATGAAGCGCGAGCTGCAGAACTTCAAAGACAGCTATTCAAAAACTCATTCCGAGGGATTCGTCAGTTTATAGGGTCTTAGCAATTGAGGGTGTAGCGGGCGTGAGCGGGTTGGGCGTGTCGAAGGTGGGATAGAGGTCGAGGCCTTCCTATGATGGAAGTTCCTACACTGCCCCATCTGAAAGGCCCTCGACGATGTTCCACGCTGCCTTCGATGTGAACCGTCCCGGGAATCATGCCGCCTGTTTGTTGGCGCCGGCGTCGGGTGGCGTGCCGGTTTGTAGATCATAGTATGTTTGCTCCTATTCCTCTGGCGTTTGGTGGTCCAGGGCGGAATGCAGGCGTTCGTTGTTGAACCAGTGCACCCATTCGAAGACGATTGTTTGCACGTCGGTTTCGGTTTTCAGGGCTCCGGTGCGGAACGGTGAACCCTTCGCGACGGCCTCGTTCTTGAATAGCCCCATCACCGTCTCAGCGGCGGCATTGTCATACGCATCACCGACGCTGCCGATCGAGGGCTGCAGGCCCTCGAGGGCCAGGGTGTCGGTGTAACGGACGGAAGTGTATTGGCCGTATTCAACCGGTCGTCGCAACAATTGATTGTGAGGTCGATCGTAGTTGTTCTTCGAACGCCTCGGCAGGGGTCCGCCAGTCGAGGATTTCTCTGGGGCGGTTGTTGATCGCTGATGCAACGGCGGCGATCTCCGATGCGCCCCATCGGGAGAGATCTGTTCCCTTGGGAAAGTACTGGCGGATAAGTCCGTTGAGATGCTCGTTACTGCCGCGCTGCCAGGGGCATTTCGGATCAGCGAAATAGACAGGCAACCCGATCTCGGTCGTGAGCAAACGGTGCGCGGAGAGCTCTTTACCCCGATCCCAGGTCAACGAACGACGCATCGGCGCGGGAAGCGTGGAGAACGTCGCGGTGAGGGCGTTCTTTGTCGAGATTGCACCATACCCAGCCAGCGCTGGGCCGTTCTTACGAGGTGGAATGATCCCATATCCGGTTTGGCGCGGGAGATGAACGAGTATCGCGAATCGTGTGGTCCGGTCAACGAGCGTGGCAATTGCGGAGCGGTTCAGCCCAATGATGAGGTCCCCTTCCCAATGCCCGGCGGTCTTGCGATCCGCTGCCTCCTCCGGACGTTTTGATAGCACGGTGTCTTCGGTGACATGAGCCCATGCCTGCTGTCGTGTCCGAGCTCGTGGCATGCGCTTGGTTCGGCCCCGACGCAGGTGCCAGGATCGGTGCCGCTCCAGTCCACCGCGCGAATCGACGTAAAGCGCCTGGTAGATCGCTTCGTGCGAGATCCGCATCGTTGGGTCGTCGGGGAAGTCGAGCGGTAGCCGCTTGGCGATCTGCTGTGGGCTCCACGCCGTCACCCACTCCCGGTCCCCGCGGTGAGGTTTATTCTTCCCGTCCCACACCGGTCCAACCGGGCCGATCCGTGTGCCGTCCGCAGCGAAGATGCCACCGCTGAGCTTGTCCTGGACATAGGTACGCAGCGCATCATGTGTAGCGAGTTTTGCGGTCTGCGGGCACGACGTTCTGCGTGCCACTGCGCCGTTGACGCCTTGTACTCGAGCCGATACGTTCGCGTGGACGCATTCCGCCGCAGCTCACGCGAAATCGTCGAGGACGCACGCCCCAAGCGTCCGGCAATCTCACGCACCCCGGCCCCCTGCGCACGCCAGAGCGCAATGTCCTCACGCTCCAACGGGGACAGATAGCGACCGGACACCGCGGGCGATAGTTGTGAATTCACCCCACCAGCGTCTCGGAACCATCGGTGAGCGACCTGTTCCGAAACGCCGGCCGCGTCGCCGGCTTCGCGTGTCTTCTTCCCCGCAGCGATCGCCACCCAGAATCGCACACGATCCTGCCGCCACGCGACCGTCGGCCGCCCAGGAGAAACGATCTGTCCTCGGTACGCTCGGACCTGCTTCTGTCTCTCGCCAACACCCATCCGATAATCCGATTCGTCGGTGTTGCGACGACCGGTTGAATACAGCTTGGCTTCCCGCGTCGGAGTGATGAATCAGCCCCTTCCCAGCTGGCCGGCCGGTGTGCTGGCGCCGCCACAACGCCATCCGCAGGCAATGTTCCACGAACGTAGTGTCCTTCACTGTGGAAGTTTCCCACCCGACGATCGCCCGGGAATACAGGTCGATGACCAAGGCCACGTAGACGAACCCGGCGTAGACCGGCACGTAGGTGAAATCAGTAACCCAAACCTGATTCGGGGCCAGCGCCGTGAAGTCCCGATTCAACAGATCCCCGGCGCGGCAGCCGTCCTTGCCGGGGATCGTGGTACGCATCTTGCGGCCTCGGATTAGACCATTCATACCCTCATCGCGCATCAGCCGGTCCACAGTGTGTTTGGATGCTTCCGGGAATCCGCTTCGGCGCAGCCACTGCGTCATCTTCCGCCGCCCATAAATGATCTCGGGGCGGGGACGTCCCCACACGTCGGTGACTTTCAAACTCCGCAAGGCATCGGTGAGGCGGGCATCTTCAATGGTGCGCAACGCTGGCAGACGTGTCTTCCACGCCCGGTAGGTTCGTGCGGCAACCTGCACGCCCTGCTCCCGCAGGACAGCGCAGATCGACTCGACCGCGTAACCAAGAGCGCGCAATTCGTCGATAAATCGGCAGATCAACGGCGGCGAGGGTCGAGTTCCCTCGCGAAGAAAATCGAGGCCTGTTTCAGGATCTCGTTGGACTCCTTCAGATCCCGCACCTCAGCCCGGAGCCGCTTGATTTCCTCCAACTCCTCGCTGCTTGGCCCGGTCTTTTCACCGGCATCGATCTGAGCCTGGACCACCCAACGACGCAGCGATTCAGCACCGACTCCCAGCTTCGGCGCCAAAGCCTTACAAGCGGTATAAACAGAGGGATATTCGGACAACCGATCCACCGTCATGCGAACTGCACGATCACGGACCTCGGGAGGAAACTGCTTGGGCATAGTCACTATCTTTCTCACAGAAGCTAGCGGCATCAAACGGTAATACTGGAAACGGTCTTGAACCGGTGTGACCCGCCTCCAAACTGACGTTCCCGCTGCGACTCTGCGGATACTGTCTTTCCCGGGATCTGTCCACCGGTTCAAGGTTCGTCAAAGCGCGCGGAGCCAGGCGGACATGACTTTATAGGAGCCTGATTCGACCAGTCCCATTACCGTTTTGTCTGCCCACCTGGCCCACGTGCCCATCAACAGAACACTGGTACCTGAGGGGCAGATTCCATCTTGGCAAAAGAACCATTGAATGTCATCGTCGGCGTCGACACGCATGCCGATACCCACCACGTGGCTATCATTACCGAGTACGGCAAACCGTTAGCCGACCAGGAGTTTCTGGCCGTAGGTCAGATCTTCAACCCGATGCCGGCACCCAGTATCGTGGACCTTCGCCAAAAACGTAGGCACCTCGGGTTCACCATAAATGCCGCCGCCGGTCACCTAAGCCAATGGCCCTCCGTAATCTCCCGACTCGAACGAGGCCTCATCCACAACGACACCCTCTCCACGAACTACCGGCAATGGCTCCAAGCTCAAGCGGCCCAACGAACGGATTGACAACTATAGGAGCATCCCGGGATGCTTCACTGACCACGTTCGGGACTGCCCCCGGTTTTGTTGACTCCTTGATCCAGCGAGCTGAGGCTCGTGGAAGGATGTTGCCCATGCCGACGGCTTATGGGGCGGAGTTCCGCCACGATGTTATTGATGTGGCCCGGAAGGGTGAGGCGGCGCTGGCACAGATCGCTAAGGATTTCGGGCTTTCGGTGACGACGTTGAAACGATTGATGCTATAGCGGATCGGAAGGAAACCGGGTGACTGCGACGCTACGGTCACGCCCGGCAATCCGGCGAATACCTAGCCTACCGCAGGGAATCCTTCAGGGAGAATAGCGGTGGGCGGAAAGGTGGCGAGCGGAGATTTGCTCCTAGGATGCTCGCCACCCAACCTAGCTACGCACTGCCACAGGAACCGGCGACGAGCCTATGCTGGCGCCAGTGCGGTTTCGAGGTCCATCCGGCGTCCGAGTGCACAAAAGGTCCACCCGGCCTTAGACCAGGCGGTTGGATCCAGCACATTTCGGCCATCAATCACTACTCGTCCCTCAACGTGCGTTCCAATTGTGTCCGGATTCATTCGAACGAATTCCGGCCACTCGGTCAGCAAGATTACGATGTCCGCTCCGGAGACCGCTTCAACGAGTGAATCGCAGTAATTCAAGCGGGGAAACCTCTTTGCGGCATTTGCGTTAGCTTCTGGATCGTACACATTTACGTCCGCGCCACCGTTGAATAGCTGGCCAGCGACATCCAATGCGGGAGAGTCCCTAACGTCGTCGCTGTTCGGCTTAAAGGCAGTTCCCAATATGGCAACGGTCTTTCCCGTGAGATCGCCAAGCAACTGTTCTGCCAAGTAAATAACCCGCGCTCGACGACGAAGGTTGACCTCGTCAACCTCGTTCAGAAACCTCATCGTTGTATCAAGACCAAGTTCAGAGACGCGGGCTTGAAGAGCGCGAATGTCTTTCGGGAGACAGCCGCCTCCGAAGCCGACGCCTGCGTTCAAGAACCTTCTACCGATACGGGCATCGTGGCCAATTGCGTCGGCTAACACCCGGATGTCTCCTCCAACTGTCTCGGTCACCTCGGAGAACGCGTTAATGAACGATATCTTGGTAGCAAGAAATGCATTCGCCGCGACCTTCACCAACTCGGCCGTTTCGAAATCCGTAAGGATATAGGGTGTCTTCCGCGCGAGAGCGTCAGCATAGACTTCGCGAAGCGTCGCGTTGGCGGAATCGGAATCAGTTCCCACCACCAGTCGATCTGGGCGCAGAGTGTCCTCGACCGCGAAGCCTTCCCTAAGAAACTCTGGGTTCCAGGCGAAGTCTATTGAGATGCCGACAGCACTTTTCGAAACCGCTATCTCTTTCAGCCTCCGCGCTGAACCAACCGGTACTGTGGACTTGCCCACAATCAAGCAGTCCTTTGTCGCCGCCATTGCGATTCCGCTTACAGCGGCGTCAACGTACGACATGTCAGCCGCATGCTCGCCGGCTCGTTGAGGTGTCCCAACCGCGACAAAGTGCACGTCGCCAAACTCGCCGGCTTCCGCCATCGACGTAGTGAAACGGAGCCGCCCCGACGCCGTGTGTTTCTTTAAAAGTCCGGGCAACTCTGGCTCATGGAACGGCAAAAATCCGAGGTTGAGTTGTTCGACTCTCGCCTCGTCGAGGTCCACAGCGAGCACCTCGAAGCCAAGCTCCGCCATGGCGGCAGCATGAGTTGTCCCTAAATACCCCGCACCGATAACTGTTAACCGCAGTGACATGATAAATCTTCCCGATCATCCTATACGAACAACTACCGGTCAGAACAATACTCCAGTGCCTGACCCTTCATGCATTTTGGCCAAATTCTCCGAGGCCGAGTACCGCACATGCTGATTGCCCCGAAACTGGCATAGCCGCCGACCGGTAACCGTAACGTTGGTGGCCCAGCAAAGACCTATTCAGGACCTGTGGAAATCTGGAGCAGTCTAACGCCGGTTACCACGTACAAAACCCCCTAATGTCAGGTTCACGCTCACAGATAAGGTTCGACCGGCGCCCACGCCAGACTTAGACATCTCTCCCCGGACCAAACTTACTGAAACAGAGAAACTCAAATGACGCTAAGGTTGAGAAACCTACGCCTAAATGAAAACAAGACCAGACAAACTTATAGGAGCAAAAAAGTTAAGCCACAAAAAATCTGGCTATTCATTCAAATTCTTTATGTGATTAGCCGGAACCCCGCCCACCAGCGTGTTCGAAGGAACATCTCTGACGACAACGGAACCAGCTGCAATCACCGCGCCTGGTCCGATATTGACACCCCCGAGCACAATCGTTCCGCCTCCAATCCAAACCCCGTCCCCGATGACGATCGGGTTAACCTTACCCTTACCCGCGCGGCGATCGCTGCTTCCCATTTCATGACTGTCCGAAATAATACGCACAAAGGGGCCAATCGAAACATTTGATCCTATAGTGGTCCGGGCGCGGATATAGACATCACGGTTAATAAAGGTTCTCTCACCTATATTCACCGGACCTAGTATTTCTCCATTGCGAAAAATGGTTACTCGCTCACCAATCGTTATAGGTGAGTCCTTCCTCGCCGAAAAAACAACCCCTCGACCTATCTTTACTTTCGGCCCTATACTCACAAACTCACCGGAACTCTTAGATCCAGGTGGAGTCGTATAAGAATAATCTGTCTCGAATGTTTCCAGAACCTCTCTAAGATCCCCTACCTCACGTTCCAGGAACTTCAATCGACCCGAACGATTCAGAAACCCTATGCGCGCCATTTTCCTGAAAAGCCAGACTAACCCCATGATTATTCTACCCAAAACGGTCTCCCTTCACTAGCGCAACCACAGCAACGCAACCACCTTTCCATATGAATTGCAGACTATTGCTGTTCTATGGGCGCGTAAATGTCCGACAGCCAGTCAATTGGGCCGAATAGACGTTGCGCCGAACTCAAATCGCCATCGATCAGGAACTTCCAAGCGTCAAGCACCCGATCACTTTGTAAAGCACGCAAGGCAGAAAGTTTCTCGGATTCGGCGGCCCTGACGGCTGAACTTCGAAATCTCAGAACTTGGGCAACTCCGTCAGCTTGCGTCGGAGAAACAATAGTATTGGGCCAAAGTGTCCCAATCCCCGGCCAGTTGCGAGCAATAGGAAGAGCCCCCGAAGAAATACCCTCGGCTAGTGCTACATGCGAGCCTTCGAGGTCTGACAGTGAAAGAATCACCCCTATTTGGCGATACCATCGCGACATATCCCGTCCGGGCGGGTCGAAATGAACGAATCCCCGCAATAGTGGATCGTGTTTTATTCGCTGAAGCGAGTGGCCCCACTGGCTCCTCATACGATCAATCTGCGCCCAGTTCACGTGATCTGGGGGCAAAGCGCTGCGGATTCGCAACGAATATCGCAAATCAATTTGCCTTAAAGATCTCAACAAATCTAGCGCTAAATCCAACCTCTTTAAGTCAGGCCGGATACCGACCAGTCCCAGAGTGAACTCAGCGCCATCAAGCTTAGGTCTCCGGAAATGTTTGCTATCCACGAAGTTTGGTATATATACCATTTTTTCGGCTGGCCAGTCATATTTCTGCACAAGTACCCTTCCAACCCATGGAGCAATCACCACCCCCGCAAAATACTTGGCCATGTCAGTCCTATGAGGAAATTCGGTCGTTACCTCATATCGATGCGCCCGGACTATCAACCGCTGTCCTGATCGAGCCCGATCTTGAATCCACACATTGTTCGGTCGAGCCCATTCCGCAATCACAACCTGTGAATCTCTCATAATCTGCGGCGAAGCGCTATCGCGAGGAGGTCCGGATAAATGGCTCCACTCGTCCAAAGAAACCTTCATGTTGGTACGCACTCCTAGCTCGCGCGCAAGTTGGTCGATAAATGTGAGCTGGGTGCCTATTATGCCAACCTTGGTCGAAGCACCACTCGGCGAGGCGTAAGACATGAGGCGGGCACACCCGAGCCGGACGTCGTCTTCCGTGAAACCCCGAAGCGGCATCTTCAGTAGGTCTTTGCGTGGATCAGGAAAACCAGATGGAAGGACCTTAATGCGAGCGGAGAGATCAGACCAGGAATCATTCGTGGACGCTAGAAAGTCGTGTTCCACAACCTTTGACGCAGAAAAGTTCCAGATTGCCTCTGCCGTCCCGTTGACTGCGGTAAACATTTCGTTCAGTGTTGCGATTTCGTCAAAAACTTCGGCAGTATGACCGTCAACGCAATCGTCCCCTGATCCGTCCTCACCGGCCGTCATCCGATCTAGGACTGGTGGTATCACAACGACCTCAACACGCAACCCGCTTGTTACAGATTCGATCTCGTCTTTCGACTCTTCCGAATCAGTGATGAATCCAGCTACAGCCCCCGCATATTCTGCTACAAATTTGGTCCACTTTGCGTCTTTGGACCAACCTAGCTTTTCATTAGGAAACACAATCGGCCAAACGTTATTAATTTCTCCCGCGGCACGGCGGAATGATAAAAGATTCTCGCGTCCCTCGACGATCACTACTGCTTCACTTCCGACAGCCGAAAGGGACTGAGTCATGGAAACTCCCTCCGACAGAATTACGGAACCTCCGAGAGACTCAAGTGCCGCCCAAAAGGACCCCCTCCAGGCACCTATAAAAGGCGATCGAGACCAGTTGCTTGACGCTACGTAACCCAACTTCACAGGTCGCACATGCTCTCCATCTAAGTAGATTGTATGAAACGGTACTTTATCCCTATCACAACGCTGGTCTCTTATCTCCTCCAAAAACCACCGACAACGATATACCGACGCGCGACAACAACATCTCGACAGGTCTTGAGTTGAATTCATGACGAGGCTCCGCGGTATGTATCACTAATTCGGATGCCATAAAATCGTCGCAAAAAAGAACTCCCGCAGCAATCTCTGGTAAATGCACTTCGATACCAGAAGCTTTCGCCGCAACAAACAGCCAAGCATTGGACGCTACTATCTTACGTTTGACCCCCACTAAAGAGCCGTTGTATAAATCAGACCGTGTAAGTACTAACTCTGCCTCATCTCGAGCCAATCCACCTATAATATGTTGGCCGTCCACGTTGATGAATGATTTCAAACGCAACCGATTGGACCCCCTGGGCTGTTCTGGAGCTTCAAAATGCACCGGGGATAGCCAGACTCCCTCTGGATCCGTGTACCTAAGGACGCCCTCGGCGACAAAATGATTTACCGGAATTTCAAATTCTAGAGATCGAGAGGCATGACGGCTAAAAATTAGAGCGGCAGCAACAGCGAGGCGGTCGGGATTTACCACTAGTGGCTGCAGATCAAAGAGCAATGACTTGACCCGGGGTGACCCATCTAGCTCATCAGCAACCGAAGTGAAACCGAACTGGGCTGTTTGTTCATTCTGAATCCACCTAACCTTCACTTTACTTCGTTCTCCTTAGTTATTGCCGAGAGCTCTGACGGGTCCAGTAATGGACTTAAACGGGGCCGGACGATCGTACACTTTGCATTTCCGGCTACACGACCTATCTCTGTCCTGAGCCTTATTGCTGATTCAAAGGTACCGACCGTGAAGTAATACATCCGCTCAGATTCGAGATTTTTAGTCATCACGCTGTAGCTCACTGCATGTGCTTCACCAAATAATATGCGGCCATTTTCCGTTTCGCTAATCTGAGCCAAAACTAAATAGCGCGGCGCGTCCTCTAGTGTCTGCTGACTAAGAGCATGTTTTATATTTTGCCGGGTCGCCTCCGGCCATCTATCTGTCTCAATGTCCGGGGTGGGATGTGAATCTAGATTGACCACTCGAAGTTCGGCCGAAACCGTATAGTTGATACCGGAACTAGCTAGACGCATGAAATCCTGCCAAGATATAGCGTCATACTCCAAAACCATATTAGTTATGACGTCATCGCCATTGTAAAAGATCGCGGATGAAGAGGGTTTACCTGGGAGACCTTCGACATTCGCTGCATCTGCCACACTTACTCGACGAGAAACAAGGTGATCAGGCAAGAACGGAGTCAAATCTTCTATGTAAGTCTTCCGACCTGGAACCTTGCCCCAATCAAATTTAGCGGCGTCCATTTGGGTTTTTTTCTGCTCCTCACTAATTCGCGAACTTAAATAAATTAAGTTGAAGGCTGCCCCAGTCTTTTGCCCCCCGCCGCCCACATCCGTGATTCGTCTCGAATGCACCCGCCGTAAACAGCAAACCACACCAGAGTGAACCAAATGTGCACCCGATCGCAACAATCTGAAAGCTAAATTGTTGTCGACAGCACTTTCAAGACTTTCGTCATAGCGAAGCATCCTCAACAAATCCGCCTCAATTAACCAAGTCGAATGGCCGGGAGCAAATCCCGTCATAAACGCGGCACCATATGTAAAGTTGCGTCCATGATGAAAGACTAAGTCACCGTTACCATCGTCGAAATTGACGAAACTACCATAAACGCCCTGACTTCCTTCTTCGAGCGCTTCAACTTGGCGCTCCAAACGCCACGGAAGCATAAGGTCGTCATCATCATGAACGGCTATATAACGGCCAAGGGCCTGATCACTCCCGAGGTTCCTTGCAGACGAAATCCCACGTGCTGACTGATAAAAGTAGCGCAGCCTAGGATCGGTCATTTCCTGGACTACCTGTCGCGTATCGTCCGTCGACCCATCGTCAACAATAATAATTTCTGTGTCGAGGAAGGACTGAAGCAAGACCGACTTGATACTTTCTACAAGCATTTGTGCTCTGTTTCGTGTCGCGATCACGACCGAAACCATCGGGCGCGGCTTCTCCTTGAAAGCCTTTGATAGTATGTCGGCCGAGCGGGCGTTAGAGAGTTGGAGCGAATCATCTTCGGGAACCACCAGTCGTGTACCCCTACTAGGCGGCATTGAGCTCACAGTTCTGTAGCCTTCGAGTTTGCAATTCTTGATGAATTGCAAACAATCGAGGCCGCCTTGAGCGGTGTCACCAAAACCGCCGGCTTCAGCCCAAATAGTTTTGGCGAAACCAGATCCCAGTACTCGACCACCCGCGGCGACGCCGTTTAAGCGGGGGTGTTCGTCCCCTAAACCTTTAGCAACGCTTTTGTCATCTTGATCGTTGTCGAGGACAACGTAGACTGCTTCAGTCTGGGACATCCCAGCCGTTTTGAGGAACCCAATACCCGCGGCGTTCAATATTGTTCCTGCTTCTAAGACAACAAAGAAAGCTTTGTCAGTTTCAGCACAAGCAAAATTGATTGCGGCTGCTGGCGAATGAACAGTCGGTAAAGAAAGAAGCCCGGTCGAATATTCAACTGATAAATCACCGATTGGTGAAAGATCGCCCGAGCCGTATGCAACCAGCGTGACTAAGGAGCCTTCGAGAATATCTACGAGACGGGCCACAGTAGGCGACATTGCTGGCATGTCCTCGGACGATCCCAAAACCAAAAATCTCACCGGATCTTTTTTTTCACTCATTCTGCAACCTCAGCATCTAATGTCTTTAGATTTGAATAAGGATGGCTGGATGAAATATTCATGGCCTCGGAGACCACGTGAAGTTTCCCAAAACAAGCAGACGGGTTTGTCTTTCGCAAATTGTTACTCACTCCGGAGGGCCATGGGCGAATCCAGAAATCAATTGAGGCGGCAGATCCGCTCAGATCGATCTGCGGAAGATGGACCAGGCCCCTATCTTTGACATGGGAGCTGTAGACAAAGTGGCGACCAATGGATTCTGAATATGACCATTGCCGAGAAGGGGCAATTATCATCCCTTCCACGTCCGTGCACCTGACAGTGAAAACAAACTCCTTGGCCTTAACTTCATCTAACACATCGAGATATAGCTCTAAATGGTTAAATGGTTCAATGAATGATCCCTTGTAGTGCGAAATGTCGATCATACTCTTTGCGCAGCGGAAGCTGCTCCTCCAAAAATTTATTGACAATAGTTCGGAAAATTGGCGCCCATGCGCCTGAGCCGCTGAATACTCACACCTCGCGGGACGGATGGTCCGGGGCCTTGTCAGTTAGCTCTAGCTTTCGGTCCTCGGATGCTCAGTCTAGTTGACCAAGCCTGTTCAGCAAGTGGCACACATACCCGGCAATGAAATGGCCTCGAATAGACCGATATTGAGTGATATTCGCTTAGCTCTAAGAGGGCCCCGAGATACACAAGTACCGTGCAATCAGGCCGCCTCCCAACTTCACACGCCCCCGACCTACCTGATTAGCCTCGCCCGCCCGGTGAGCGACCAGCTCCCGCCTAGGCCAGAGATTTGTAGAACTAGATCGCTTATGGGAAGAACTTTCCCTCCCCCTCGATCAGGACCCCCAACCGCGTAGCACCGACCAACCTAGAAATCCGATCTGAAGTGAAAATGATCTGTTTCGGGCCCGGAAGAACCACTTCGTCGATGTCTAGTTCTTCGGCAAACAGAATTGCAACGGCCAAGTACACACACATAACATCGACTTGATTAGCTTCTGAAAATATCCATGCATTTGAAGCAACCATTAGGTTACTCATCGAGCGCACAGACCCCGCCCATTGGTCTGAACGCCGGATGTCCAACGTAATATTTGAAGCGAGTTTTCGAGAAGTGCTGTAGTGGTTTGTAAATTCAGGGGTCGTGACAATGAATCTGTTAGAACCTTGGGGTAGAGCCATCGGACTCAGGTTAACTGGATTAATCGCAACAGAAGCAGGTGCCAAGAAGTCTTGAATAGCTTTCCCCGTGGCCGGAGCTATTTCGGATTCGAAAACGAGTTCACCACTGGCGCCGTTTTGAAATAACAGAGCAGCCGCGATGGCTAGCCGGTCGGGCGATATAACGATTGGCGCTCTGTCTATCCACAGTGTCTGGACAGGCAGAAATGAGTCGTACTCACCGGTCTCCCCCTCCACTCCAAACCGACCAGTCTCGTCCTCAATTATCCTGACTTTCATTCAGCCCCAACTGTCTTAGATAAGAACCCGGCGAGCACTTCCGAGGTGGAAATTGGATCTGCGGAAATAAGGTAAGAGGTCCCTTCGAGGGCTCCCATCGACACGCGGTCCTGTCCGCTGAAGTCCTCACCCTCTCCGAGGACCTTCAATAAGACTCGTCTCCCATCTCTTTCGAGTACAAATACATCTTTACTGTATATAGAAAAGTCTTCTTGATCAACCAGAAGCAAAATTAAAAACACTTTCCCGCCGCGAACATTTTTCAAGAAGGGGTATGCGATTGCCAGATCGTCTTCAACTTTTTGACTAGTTTGCGTTTCTATAGATTCACGAGGTCTTGTCGATAAGCTATACGAAACATCTTCAGACTTTAAGAAGGCTAAATCCGACAAACTAATCATATTGGCGTGGTGATCCTCCAGAACTACTTGACCACTCTTATCCAATATTCGCCAAGATCTTAGTTTGTTGCCAAAACGGGAGGAAACCTTGCCCGGTATATCACCCAAGCCGTGTAACGTCACGGAACGACTTACTAGGTGGTCAGGAAGATATGACCGCGCGAGATCTGAATAATTTGAACTCCCCTCCACTGAAACCGAGTTCGCGGGATTACGTATGTCATAGATGGACTGAAGCTGCGTGCTAGAAGCACTATGTTGAAGCATGCGCAGTGACATTTTCGCTGTGCTCCTCTGATTGGAGCCGTTCATATTGGTCATCTGCATTTGATGCATACGCCGAAGCGTCATAATTTTTCCCGAGTGATCAAACTTCAACCCGCTCCGTATCATCCTTAGCGCCAGATTATTGTCTGACCCGCTTTCGCAGAACTCATCATATCGGAATGACCGTATTGAAGCGGTTAATATCATCCACGTTGAGTGGCCTGGAGCCCCGCCAGCCACCATACTTGTCAAAATCGAAAATCGTTTGGTCGAGACTAAATCAAGACTGCCGCTAGAATCGTCAAAATTGATATAGGCGCCATATGACCCACTGCTACCGGGTGTCAGTGCATCGAAATGGTGTTCAAGCCGCTGGGGCATCATAATATCATCATCGTCGTGAACAACTGTATAAAGCCCTCGAGCTATGTCCGACGCGGTATTCCTCGCTGCAGCAACGCCCCGGTTATTTTGATAAATGTATTTAATTCTTTTATCGGTAAACGAGTCGACCACAACCTTCGTTTCGTCAGTTGACCCATCGTCAATAATAACCAATTCGAAGTTTTCTACTGTTTGCAAAAGGACACTAGCAATACTGTCTCTTAGTAGATTGCTCCTATTGAAGGTCGCGATGACCACAGTCACTAAAATTGGAGCATCATTCGGCTTATGCTCCCACCTAACGACGTTGCGAGTTCCAGTCTTGTCCTTTGCAAGGATTTCCCTGTTAAACCGGACGGCTTCGGCAACTTCCTTTTCGCCTTTAGCACCGCTCAATGTAGAAGGATGCCACACATGAAACATCCGAACATTTTCTTCGTCAACCCACACCAGTCTTGTTCCGCTACGTTTCAGGCGTTCAGCAAAGTCTAGATCCTCGCCCCCATAGGTATGCATACGCTCGTCGTAGCCGCCTTGGTGCAAGAATACCTCCCGGGATGTGGCAACCATTCCGCCCATACCCCACCGTGGGCGGAGGCGCGATAATCGATCTAGTTCAACCCAGTCGGGTCCAGAATTTCGTATTTGCTCACAACCGAGCCAGGGAGGAAGATCTCGACACTGCAGCAATAGCGCTGTGTTCGCGAGCTGCGAGGACAGTTCGGAAATCCTAGAAAGTGTGCCAGGAGCGAAAATCATATCCGCGTCGGTAGACACGAGTACTTTACCGTGTGACCGAGCAAACCCTGCGTTCAATGCCTTAGACCTAGACCATTTTCCGTCAGGGGTTTCCGTACGCGAGTACACTGCTCCCAAAGACTCGCATTTTTCTTTTACTTGGTGTGGGTCTTTCGAGCCGAAGTCTGACACGATAATCTCAGCAATATGCTCATCAACTGATGCTCTAATGGATTGAATCGAAAGCGCTAAGCGGTCTAGCCCCCAGTCCCTGAATCCGAAAACTATCGATAGGTCTGGCTGAATATCATTAGTCAATTTTTGTACCTCTTAGCCATGCCCACAATATGAGGATCGCCCTTCAACGAACTTTGGTTTGAGAACCACATTTCGCCAAAAGTTACTTCACCAGGCGTTGCATTCCTGGCCCAATCTATAATGTTTATGAAGATTTTCCTTATTGGGCGGTTGCAGGTTAGCGTCCCTATTGCGACGAATGTATTCGAACGCGCAGCAGTAGAGTAGATAAACGGAAGACCTATTTTTTCTGAGTACGCTAGGCCCAGTTCCTCCGCGCAAATCTCATTTCCTGATTCGTCAATGCATTTCACCCCAAAAACATGACTGCGGTCCGCCGTATCCTCAAGCAAATATGCCGCAAGGTGGACTTCTTGGATTGAACCACCGATTATTTCTGATATATATTTGACAGACACGTCGCCCCGCAACTGATTGGAAAATTAATAACTCATAATATAGAAGGTTCTTAGTCGAAAGACCAACTTCTACCTGATCGATTCTTGGTTATTGTTCACTAAACGGAGTCAGTTTCGTCTAGGTAGACAAGTATAGCTTAGGACTCTTTGGCTGAAACATTGGTTTATACGCCCTAACTAGATCCCCTTGGTTGGGCTACCAGCCCTTACCCTCAACCAGCGTTTGCGGGAATAAGCTCGAGTAGATTGAATCCTCCTAGATTCGTATTCTGACTCCATTTACGGATCAGTCCCAATGCTTCGGACAGACCGAACGCTACGTGCCCTTTTAAGGTGAGACGCAATAAGAAGGATCGGCTTACCTGTTTTTGGCAAACGAGATGCCTTCGCATATCGTATCAATTCCTTTTGAACGTCGTGGCTCATATCCTGTTCGTTGGAAACAATCAAAAACGGGGGAAGTATTTCAGATTTCTCAAATCGATCGCGGACATCAACCATGTCAGGGTACTTAATTCTATGTTGGGCATCCGGCATTGAGGATTGCCATGACCATCGCGAAAAGAGCTTAGCTCGTCTGGATCCGCTTCCGGTCTGTGCAGCTGGCATAAAACACACCAGACGGTCAGCAGAGGACCTGCGCGCTAGAACCCCATGAATAATGAGACCACTTTTAGATCTGTTTTCAAGCGTCTCTACGACGGCCCTCGACCACTCCATCACTGAACCGTATCACCTCCCATCTTCCCTGAGCCGATCTTCGGCGGGCTCTATTCCCTACTCTTTGTTGAACTTGGCTAACTCTCTTAATACTTAAAGCCACCTGACGTTAGGGGACTGCCCCGAGTTTGCTTGACTCCTGACTTGTGAGGATTTACTCCTCGCAGCAAGGATGTTCACATGCCCAAGCCATTTCCCGCCGAGTTCCGACGCGACGTTGTCGCCGTGGCACGCAAGCACGAAGCGCCGATCTCCCAGATCGCCAAGGACTTCGGAATTTCCGAAGCCACTCTGCATAACTGGCTCAAGAAAGCCGACATTGAAGACGGTGCCCGTCCCGGTGTCACCCAAAAAGAAGCCGCCGAACTCCGAGACGCAAAGAAACGAATCCGGCTTCTGGAGCAAGAGAACGAAATTCTTCGCAGGGCGGCGGCGTTCTTCGCCAGGGAGCTGCCCCCAAAATGAGGTTTCCGCTGGTCCTTGACCTTGCCGTAGATGGAGTTCCCATCGCGGTGGCCTGCCGGGTGCTGGGTTTTTCCAAACAAGCCTTCTACGCATGGAAGGCAGCGCCGGTGACGGACCGTGATTGGTCCGATGCGCATCTGATCAACGCTGCCTTGGACGTCCACCGTGACGACCCCGCGTTCGGGTACCGGTTCATCGCCGACGAACTCGAAGCGCTGGGCTTCACCGTCGGTGAGAACCGGGTTTCCCGGTTGTGTAGCAGCCAACAGATCTGGTCCGTTTTCGCCAAGAAACGCGGCCTGACCCGCAAAGCTGGCCCGCCGGTCCACGATGATCATGTCCAGCGGAACTTCACCGCGACGGCCCTCGATCAATTGTGGTTGACCGATATAACGGAACACCGCACCGCTTGAATTCTAGGCATCGTCGCAACACCGGCTCGCTATGTGAGTTCCAGTAAAGCATGCAGGCGCTCTGCCGGGGTGTCCCAGCCCAGGGACTTGCGTGGCCGCTCGTTG
>NZ_JBTNDW010000016.1:0-58606 GCF_054510775.1 Arthrobacter sp. TMT4-20
AACGCTACCGCGGCCTGACGCTGGTCCTCCGATAATGAACTGCTCTCAAACATGAACTGCTCCCCGTAAATCAGAACTGAATTCTCAGTCCAACTATCGGGGAGCAGTTCATTCTGGTGGTCCGCTCTTTTGGTTGCTACAGCTGCAGCCAGTAGGTCTGGCCTCTGCCGATCAGTTCAAAACCCCGCTGTGAGTACAGTTCATAACCCTGTGGGGTCGCGTTCAGCGCGAGATGCTCGGCGCCTGAGGCGGCAGCAGCTTTGGCGAGCCTGCTCAGCAGCGCGGTGCCCAGACCGTGCCGCTGATACTCCTGAAGCACCTCCATGTTGAAGATGCCGCCCAATCCTCGGAGCCCGGGAACCCCCGATGGGTAAAACGAATACCCGGCCCCGGCAACCGTGCCATCCACCCGCGCCACGGCGTGCCACGCCTGCCGGGGCTGGGACCGCACCACCCTGAGTTCTTGCGCCAGTGGCCCCCCATATTCGGGGACCTCGGTGGAAAGGACCGCGGCGTCGTCGTCGTACCCGGCTGGCTCCTCAACTGGCGCAGCCATCCACCAGGGCTGCCAGCCTGGGCTGAATCCCAGCCCGGTCAGTGGCGCGCCCTTGACACCGCCGCCCAGCCAGGCGCCCACCGTGTGGGCCCCCAGGCGGACACCCTCGGCCAACGCGGGCCGAATCCCTGCCGGAGAGATTTCCTGCGGAAAGAGCAGGATCAGTTCGCGGCGCGCTGGCAGCCACACCCAGTCGGACCCGTGGGTCGTGAAGGTGCGTCCCCCCGTCGCCGAGGACAACGCGGCAAACCAGGAACGTTGCAGGCGCTGGCACGCCGCGATGGTGACCATGGTGACTTAGACCAGCCCTCGGCGAGTCAGCAGCGGCTCAAGCAGGGCGTCGCGGCCGCGGAAGTTGCGGAACGCCTGCAACGGGTCGATGCTGTTGCCACGGGAGAGCAGCTCGGTCCGGAAGTGGTCACCGTTTTCGCGGGTCATGCCGCCTGAGGATTTGAACCATTCAACCGTGTCAGCGTCCAGCACTTCGCTCCAGATGTAGGCGTAATAGGCAGCCGAATACCCACCCGCGAAGATGTGCTTGAAATAGCCGGTGCGGTACCGAGGCGGGACCGGGGAAAAGTCGAGTCCTGCTGAGGTGAGCGCTTCCCGCTCAAAGGCGACCGGATCAGCAACCGTGGTCCCCGCCGGAATCGCGTGCCACGCCAGGTCGAGCAACGCCGCGCCCAGGTATTCCGTGGTCGCGAAGCCTTCGCCCCAGGTCTGCGCGGCGAGCAGCTTATCAACGGTCTCCGCCGGCAGCGCTTCACCGGTCTGGTAATGCTTGGCGTAATTGGCGACCACCTCGGGCCACAGAATCCACATTTCGTTAACCTGCGACGGATACTCGACGAAGTCCCGCGGCACACTGGTCCCTGAGAACGTGGGGTAGGTGACCGAGGAGAACAATCCGTGCAGTGCGTGCCCGAACTCGTGGAACGTGGTCACCACCTGATCGAAAGTCAGCAGGGTCGGCTCGCCGGCGGGCGGCTTGGGAACGTTGAGGTTGTTGATGACTACGGCATGGGTGCCGTTCAGTGCCGACTGCTCCACGAAGGAGTTCATCCAGGCCCCGCCATTCTTGGTGTCCCGGGTGTAATAGTCGCCGAGGAACAGGCCCAGCCCTTCGCCGTCGGCGTCCTTGACTTCCCAGACCCGTACCTCTGGGTGGTAACCCTCCAGATCGTCCCGCTCGGTGAAGGTCAGTCCGTACAATCGGTTGGCAGCGAAGAATATCCCGTCCTGCAGGACTCGCTCCAACTCGAAGTACTGACGCAGCGAAGCGAGGTCCACGTCAAACTTGGCGGCGCGTACCTTCTCGGAGTAATACGCCCAGTCCCACGCCTCGATCGGGTGACCGGCGGCGGCCTCCAGCTCCACCACCTCTTCCCGTGCGTTACGAACCGCCGCCGGGGCCAGTTGCCCCAGCATCCGGTGAATGGCGTCGAGCGACGGAGCTGTCTGGTCGTCCGTGGCAGCCGCGGCGTGGCTGTCGAAGCCCAAAAGCGCGGCCCGTTCGGCGCGCAGCTCTGCCATTCGTGCGGCGATGGTTAGCGTGCCGTATTCGTTGTCTGCGAAGCCCCGGTTCACTGACGCCTCATGCAGGCGCTGACGCGTCGCACGGTTGGTGAGAGTCTCGAGCGCAGGCTGGCCCGTTGGCAGAATCAGGGTCAGCAGGTACTTTCCCGGGTGGCCGGCCGATTCGGCTGCTGCGGCAGCTGAGCCAATGTCATCCGCTGAGAGGCCGTCCAGTTCTTCAGCCGTGTCAATCAGCAGTGCTGAGCGGTTGGTGTCCTTCAACAGCCGCTGCTGGAAGTCGGTGCTGAGTTGGGACAGTTCGGTGTTCAACGCCCGGAGCCTGTCCTGCGCTTCGTCGTCGAGTTGGGCGCCTGCGCTGATAAACCGTTTCACGTATTCCTGGACCAGGCGTGCCGCCTCGGCATCCAGCCCATCAGTGGACACTGCGCTGACCCGTTCAAACAGTCCGCGATTCAGGAAGATGTTGTCTTGATGAGCGGCATAACGTGGCGCCACCTCGGTTTCGAGCTCCTGAATCGCGGGAGTCGAGTGGGAGGACGAGCTGTTGTAGAACACCAGTGCCACCCGGCGCAGGGTTTCCCCAGCCCGCTCAAGGGCCACGATGGTGTTCTCGAAGTCCGCTGGTTCCTGCGCGGAGACGATCGCATCGATCTCGGCGAGATGCTCGGCGAAACCCGTCTCAAAGGCCGGCAGGTAGTGGTCATCCTGGATCAACCCAAACGGTGGAAGCTGATACGGCAGGGTACTGGGTGCAAGGAAGGGGTTGCTCATAACAACTAACCCTTACACATGGGTGGTCAGCTCCGCAGCACCCCGGCCCCCGAAACCACCCGAGGCGACCCTGCACCGGGTTGGGTCGCGGCGCCTATCATGGGGATAGTCGTCAAAGGAGTCGCAAATGAGAGCTGTGCCACGCAGGATCGCCGCACTGGCGCTTGGCGTCGGGCTCCTCAGCGGCTGCTCTGGAGTGGATGGCGGTACCCCGGATGGGCAGGCCCCGGATGGGCAGGGCGGTACAGCGGGCCAGGGTCCGACGACGACGGCTGCCGCTCCGACGACGTCCGGCAACCCCGCAACGCCTTCGCCGGTCGCCGAACCAACCCCCGAGAGCACTCCCGGGAAGGGTCCGCCCTGCGACGCGGACCGGTGCTTCAGCGTGGCGGCCACTGGCGACCTGCTGCTCCACCCTGGCCTTTGGGACCAGGCGGCGGCTGATGCCGTCGGCGGCAACGCCTCCGGGGGCGCAGCGGTACCGTTTGATTTTGAGCCGCTGCTGTCCGGGCAGCGCGAATACCTCGATTACGCCGACCTCGGAATCTGTCATCTGGAAACCCCGGTGGCGGTCCCCGAGGGGCCGTTCAGCGGCTACCCGCAGTTCAACGTGCCACCCCAGATCCTTGAGGCTGCGAAAGCGGTCGGCTACGACGCCTGCACTACGGCTAGCAACCACACCATCGACGCCGGCACTGAGGGTCTGACCCGCACGCTCGACGTGCTGGACGGAGTTGGGCTTGAACACACCGGGTCCTACGCCGATGAGGCGGCCGCCGGGGAAGTCCTGATCCTCGAAACTCCCGCGGCACGGGTGGCTGTCATTCAGGCGACCTACGGTCTCAACGGGCTGATCCCTGAACAGCCCTGGCAGGTGGACCTGATCGACGCCGACGTGATGACCGCCAAGGCCCGGCAGGCCAGGGCGGAGGGGGCCGACGTCGTCATCGCCGCCATCCACGCCGGCGACGAGTATGCGACGCTGCCCAACGCGCAACAGGTGGAGGTAGCCCACGCCCTGGCCGATAGCGGTGAGGTCGACTTCATCTACGGTCACCACACACACTCGGTGCTGCCGATCGAAAAATACAACGACACCTGGATTGTTTACGGGCTCGGCAACGGTGTCAGTGAATTGTCTCCCGTTCACGCCGTCAATAATGAGGGGCTGATGATCAGGGCCCAATTCGCCGAAACCGACGGCGACTGGAGCGTTAGCGACCTGGCCTGGCTGCCGTCGATCATTGTCAGCGACCCGTATCGCTGGTGCGCGCTGGGGCCGAACCAGGTGCCCGGCACCTGCACCTCCCCGGAACGGGAAGCTGAGGTCAGCGACCGAATCGGCGCGGTTGTCGACACCTTCGGTGCGGTGGCCGACGGCGCCCACCCCTGGGACCTCGCCAACGACAGATGATCCCGGCGGGCGACTCTAGCGGGGTCGCGCCCCTGCATGCCGGCGGGCCAAATCGGCGAGACTGTCGTCCAGATCAGCCGGCTCGAATGACCCGAACTTCCGTTCGGCAGCCTTCCGCAGCAGGAAGTCGGCGATCGCCGGATTCTTTGGGAGCAAGGATCCGTGCAGATAGCTCGCAACAACGTTCAGGTGGCGTGCACCCTCGTGCCCGTCCTGCGAATTGTTGCCAGCACCCTTGGTGACAGTTCCCAGCGGCCTGACGCCAGCACCCAGGTGGGTTTGGCCACTGTGGTTCTCATACCCGTGGATCTCGCCGAACTCCTCGCTGTCCGCCACCACATTGCCGATCAGGCGTTCGTTGGTCCCATGAGTTTCGAGGTCAAGGATTCCGATGCCCGGGATGATCGTCCCGTCGTGGGTCTTGAAGAACTTTCCAAACAGTTGATACAGCCCGCAGATCACCAGCATGGGCAGACCATCCTCGGCGAGCTCCCTGAGCCTCGGCGCGATGGCCTGCAGGTCCTGCTGGATGACCAGTTGTCCACTGTCCTGTCCACCGCCGCCGATGATCAGGTCGACGTCGTCGGGGAACTCGTCGCCAGCGCTGTGCTCGAGGATGTTCGCGGTATACCCGTGCCAGGTCAGCCGCTGCTTCAGGACCAGGACGTTGCCCCAGTCGCCATAGATGTTCATTTCCTTCGGGTAGAGCTGAAGGATGTTAAGGGTGCCTTTGGTCATCAGGAAACCACCTCGACTGTCGTGATCTTGGAGAGGTCGCGCCGGACCGCGAGCATGGCCGTGTAGGTGCAGAAAATCCGTTTCGGCTGGTCAGAGGTTGAGCTGATGAACGCCCGGAGCGCAGCCGTTGTGTCGGGCTCCACAGCCCGCACCTCGACGTCGTCGTACTTCAACCGCAAAGCCATGTCATACGCACGGACGCCGCTGACCATTTCCACTCCAGCCAGACCAAGCGAATCAAAGTCGACGTCCCACAACCAGGACATGTCCCGGCCGTCGGCGTAATTGTCGTTGATCGCGATCATGGTGGCGTAGCCGGTGGCATCGAACGATTTCAGCCCCAGCCGGAACCCGCTGGGATTCTTCACCAGCACCAGTTCCAACGGCTTGCCGTCCACCACGAGCGATTCGCCGCGCCCGAAGGCCGGCTCAACGGTGGCCAGGGAGGCGAACAGGGCCGCCCGGTTGATGGCGTCACCCAGGACGGTCCGCGCGGTGGCCAGGGCGGCTGCGGCATTGAAGATGTTGTAGACGCCACGAAGCCGCAGGTCCACGCTGGTCAGTTCGCCGTCGACCAGGAAGGACGCCGAGTTACCGTCGACGTGTTCCAGGATGACGTCAGCGGGAAGGCTTGAGGGGGGAGCGACGCCAATGTCGCCGCGCAGCTCGTCGTCGTTGGGGAAGGTGTTGCGCAACGAGGAATCGAGACCGAAGTAGGCGATCTTTGCGTTCGGCACGGTCGAGGCAATTCCGGCCACCCGGGGATCCTCACGGTTCAAGACGACTGTGCCAGTGGTCTTCACGGCGATCTGTTCCAACAACCGTGTGGTCTGGTCAATCTCACCAAAACGGTCGAGCTGGTCGCGGAGCACGTTCAACAGAAGGCAATGAGTAGGAGGTACCAGTTTCACGAAGTGGACTGCATGCGCCTCATCCAGTTCCAGCACGGCGATGTCCGCCTTGAGCCTGCCCCGCCAGTTCACGTCGCCCAACAGCGCGGCGGCAACCCCGCGGGTAAAATTGCTGCCGGTCCGGTTGGTGAACACCGTCAGGCCCTGGCCCTGCAGCAGTTCCACCACCATCTTTGTGGTGGTCGTCTTCCCATTGGTTCCGCTGATCACCACCACCCCATGGGGCAGACCGGTCAGGGCGCGACCCATGAACCCCGGATCGATTTTCTCGACCACGAGGCCCGGCAGCGCCGAGCCTCCGCCACGCAACCGCGAGATGCGGCGCACGGCCTTACCGACCAGCACACTAAAGGGAAACATGGAACCTAACTTATCGCAGTCAGGGCGGCGGTTTATCCTCTGACGTGCACCCCAACCTAGAATGGTCAGATGACCACATTCCCCGCACCGGACACATCCGGCGTGCATATCGGCGTGTTGGCCGTCCAGGGTGACGTGCGGGAACATATCCGCACCGTCGAGTCCCTCGGCGGACGGGCGAGCGCTATTCGCCGGCCCGGCGAGCTGGCCGGACTTGACGGCCTCATCATTCCTGGCGGCGAATCGACTGCCATCGACAAGCTGACCCGCGCCTTCGACCTGGCAGAGCCACTTCGTGAGCTCATCAGTGCGGGGCTGCCCGTCTACGGGTCCTGCGCGGGGATGATCATGCTCGCCGATGCCATCGCCGACCCGGCGACCGACCTGCAGGGCCGCCCGCAGCAAACCCTCGGCGGGCTGGACATCGTGGTGCGCCGCAACGCTTTTGGGCGGCAACGGGACTCCTTCGAAACGGAGCTCGAGTTCTCGGGGTTGGCTCCGGAGCGCTCCGGGAAGGTCCAGCCGGTCCACGCGGTATTCATCAGGGCGCCCTGGGTCGAGCGGGTGGGTCCCTCGGTCGAGGTCCTCGCGCAGGTACCAGCGCAGCCAGCCGGTCTCACAGGGCAGCATCCCGATTCGAACCGGGTCGCTAGGATTGTTGCGGTGCGGTCGGGGAACCTACTCGCCACGAGCTTTCATCCCGAGGTAACCGGGGAGCGGCGGATTCACGAATTGTTTATGCAAATGATCGTAAGGAGAACGGTAGATCATGTCGGGGCACTCTAAATGGGCAACAACCAAACACAAGAAGGCCGCGATTGATGCGAAGCGCGCCAAATCCTTTGCCAAACTGATCAAGAATATTGAGGTCGCCGCCCGTGCGGGCGGCGCCGATATGGCCGGCAACCCTGGTCTTGAACTGGCGGTGCAGAAGGCGAAGAAGACGTCCGTGCCGATCGACAACATCAACCGTGCCGTCAAACGCGGCGCCGGTCTGCTGGGCGACGCCGTCGAATACCAGACCATCATGTATGAGGCCCGCGGGCCGCAGGGCTCGGCCCTGCTCATCGAATGTTTGACCGACAACAAGAACCGCGCCGCTTCGGAAGTCCGGTTAGGGGTCACCCGCAACGGCGGCTCAATGGCCGACCCGGGGTCGGTGTCCTACCTCTTCACCCGCAAGGGCGTGGTTACACTGCCAAGCGGCGAACTCACCGAGGATGATCTTCTCCTCGCCGTGCTGGACGCCGGCGCCGAAGAGGTCAAGGAAACAGCCGGCCGCTTTGAGGTCATCTCAGAACCGCAGGATCTCCGCGCCGTGGTGGCGGGTCTTGAGGAAGCCGGGATCGACTACGACACCGACGAGGCCGAGTTCGTACCCTCAATGCAGGTGGAGCTCGACGCCGACGGCGCCCGCAAGTTCATCCGCCTGGTTGACGCACTCGAGGACCTCGACGACGTCCAGAACGTCTACTCAAACGCCGACCTCTCCGACGAGGTGCTCGCCGAGCTGGACGGCGACGACTAAACCCAGTGGCAAACCTTCCCGCCCAGTCGCATTATCGCCGGGCTGCCGCATGACCCTGCGCGTGATGGGAGTGGACCCGGGGCTGACCCGCTGCGGGCTGGCAGTTGTCGACATTGAACCCAACCGCCGGTCAACGCTCGTCGCCGTCGGAGTGGTCGGCACCCCCGCCGACCAGTTACTGGACCGTCGGCTGCTCGTGATTTCCGACGCCGTCGACGATTGGCTGGATACCCACGCACCCGACGTGCTCGCCGTCGAACGTGTGTTCAGCCAGCTGAACGTGAGTACCGTCATGGGCACAGCCCAGGCCTCCGGCGTCGTCATGGTCGCGGCCGCCCGGCGTGGTATCCCGGTGGCCCTTCATACCCCCACCGAGGTGAAGGCGGCCGTCACCGGTAACGGGCAGTCAGACAAGGTAGCGGTCACCAAGATGGTCACCAAAATCCTTCGGCTCGATACGGCGCCCAAACCAGCCGATGCCGCTGACGCTCTGGCCCTGGCCATCACCCACGCCTGGCGGCAAGGTGTTGCCGCCAACCGGGCGTCGGCCGGCGGCGGCAACGCCACGGCCGCGCAGCGGATCTGGGCTGAAGCCGAGGCGAAAGCCCGACGGCGCAGGTAGCCCGACGGTGTGGCGCATCCGGAAAAGCCGGCAGGAACCAGTACGCTGTTCGTAGATATGTTCGGATAGAAATTTTGGAGTAGCGCGCATGATCAGTTCCCTCCGCGGCACCGTCAGCCACGTTGGCCTCAACTCGGCCGTGCTGGACGTCAATGGGTTTGGCATGCAGATCCTGGCCACCCCGCAGACCCTCGCCACCCTGCGCACCGGACAGGAAGCGCAAGTCTTCACCGCGATGATTGTCCGTGAGGACTCCATGACACTGTTCGGGTTCGAGGAGGCAGACCAGCGCGAGGTGTTCGAGACGCTGCTCGGCGTCAGCGGAGTCGGGCCACGGCTGGCACTGGCCGTGCTGGCCGTCCACGCACCGGAAGCCATCCGGGTTGCTGCCTCTTCGGGTGACGACAAGGCCTTCAGTAAAGTCCCGGGAATCGGCCCGAAGGGCGCCCGCCGGATTGTCCTCGAACTGGCCGACAAACTCGTTCCGCTCGGCACCGCCGGGGCCCCGCCGAAGAACGCCTGGCAGGGACAGGTCCTGACGGCAATGATGGGGCTCGGCTGGTCGGAGAAGGACGCAACCACCGCGATAGACGCGGCGACGGCCGAAGCACCAGAGGTAGCCGCGTCCGGCAACGTGGGTGACATCCTGAAACTCACCCTGCGCAGACTTGGCCAGGACGGCGCCCGGGCCTCGGCGCGGAGCCGGGTCAGCTGATGGCCCGCGACGACGCGGCGGGGGAGGAGGTCCCGGTTGTTTCACCCACCGGGGATCCAGAGGACCGGGCGGTGGAAGCAGCGCTGCGCCCCAAAAACCTCGATGACTTTGTCGGGCAGCAACGGGTCCGCCGGCAGCTCTCCCTGGTCCTGGAAGCCTCGCGGCTGCGCGGCCGAACAGCCGACCACGTCCTGCTCTCCGGCCCGCCGGGCCTTGGCAAGACCACCCTGGCCATGATCATCGCCGCCGAGATGAACGCGCCCCTGCGCATCAGCTCCGGACCGGCCATCCAGCACGCCGGCGACCTCGCGGCCATTCTCTCCTCGCTGACCGACGGCGAGGTACTCTTCCTCGACGAAATTCACCGCATGTCCCGGCCGGCCGAGGAAATGTTGTACATGGCGATGGAAGATTTCCGGGTCGACATCATCGTCGGCAAAGGGCCGGGCGCAACAGCCATCCCGTTGGACCTGCCGCCATTCACCCTGGTCGGCGCCACCACCCGGGCCGGGCTACTTCCAGGGCCCCTGCGGGACCGCTTCGGGTTCACCGGCCACCTCGAGTTCTACTCCACCGAAGAACTGGAACTGGTATTGCGTCGCTCGGCAATGCTGATGGACATGAAGGTCAACTCGGCCGCATTCTCCGAGGTGGCAGGCCGGTCCCGCGGTACGCCCAGGATTGCCAACCGGCTCCTCCGCCGGGTGCGTGACTGGGCGTTGGTGCACGGCGTCGACCTGATCGACGCCAGGTGCGCCGGGGCGGCGCTGGACATGTATGAAGTGGACGCCAAAGGCCTCGACCGGCTCGATCGCGCCGTGCTCACCGCCCTGATCACCAAGTTCAACGGCGGTCCGGTGGGACTTTCGACCCTCGCGATCGCCGTCGGCGAGGAACCCGAGACAGTCGAAACCGTCGCCGAACCATACCTGGTGCGGGAGGGGATGCTGGGGCGGACCCCCCGGGGACGAATCGCCACGCGAGCGGCCTGGGACCACCTGGGACTCGTCATGCCGGCGAATGTTGCGGCTGCCATGCCGGAGGACCTCTTCACCGTCCTCTCCGAGGAAAACGGCCCGGAAGGCAACCGTGCCGAAGACAACAGTGGGGTAACGGAATGGGCCAACACCGAGGGATAGGGGCGCCGAAAGGACGCGGACAATCCCGTTTCCCTTTACACTGATATGACGTGCGGCACGTCAGGTGCGTGCGGATCCCAAGATATAGAAACGGAACTACTCTGTGTTCTCAACCTTATTAGCCCAGACTGCCGCCCCAGAGCAAGGCTTCGATATTTTCAGCCTGCTTTTGCCGCTGGCACTCGGAGCATTGATCTTCATGATGTTCCGGAGGCAGAAGAAGACCCAGAAGACCATCAAGGAGCAGCGCACCCAGATGGTTCCCGGCACCGAAGTGATGACCAACTTCGGCCTGTTCGGTACAGTGATTTCTCTCGACGAAGAGAACAACAAGGCAGTGCTCGAGCTTGGTCCCGGTGCCAGGGCCACGGTACACATGCAGACCCTCACCAAGGTGGTGCAGCCTGAGCCGGCCGCCGATGACGAAGAAACGCCGGCCGTCCCCGACGACGCATCCTCGCTGACCAGCCCCGTCGCCGACAACTCGGCCACCGACACCCGGACCACTGCTGTTGACGGCCAGGATCAGCCGAACCATGACACGGTGCTCCCCGAATCCGGAACAGAGCGTCTTGACGCCCGCTCAGACGAGGACATCCGTCTGGACTACGACAACAAGCGGGACAACAAGGACATCTAGCGCCGCAGGTGGGGCAGCACCATCGAGTGTGATGCCCCACCACCCCTAGAACCACCGACGCGCGCTCTCTCGATAAAAGGAAATTCCACATGCCTCGTACCGGCCCAGGCACGGCAGCCAAACGGACACTCGTTTGGCTCGGCGTTATGTTTGCATTACTAGCAGTTCTCCTGGGCAGCGGGTCCATCTGGGGCACCGCGAGCTGGAGCCCCAAGCTGGCACTCGACCTTGAGGGTGGAACCCAGATGATCCTGGCGCCCCAGGTGCAGGGCGGCAGCGATGAGATTACCGAAGAGCAGCTCGACCAGGCTGTGGAAATCATCAGGCAGCGGGTCGACGGCAGTGGCGTGGCAGAGGCCGAGATCAACACCCAGTCCGGCCGCAACGTGATTGTGTCACTCCCCGGTATTCCCGACGCCGAAACCCGCGAACTGATTCAGGCGTCGGCACAGATGGAATTCCGACCAGTACTCTTTGGCGGTCCGGGCCAGGCGCCCGCCGCGGAAACGCCCACCCCCGAAGAAGAACTGCCCGCTCCTACCGACGAACCCACCAATGCCAGCGATCCCAACTGGATCACGGCAGAACTGTTCTCCGAGTTCGAGGCCCTCGACTGCACATCGCCCGAGGCACTCGAACCCGCCGAAGAAGCAGCGCCCGCCGATGAGCCAATGGTCGCTTGCGAGCCGGGCACCCAGGGCAAATACATTCTCGGGCCGGTGGAAGTGCCGGGCACCGACATCGACTCCGCCGACTTCGGCATGCAGCGCGGCGCGCAGGGTCAGTCACTGAACACCTGGGCAGTCAACATCCAGTTCAACTCCGAGGGCAGCGAGACCTTCCGGGAAGTCACCGAACGTCTCTTCGCCTTCGGTCAGGGCGATCCACGGAACCAGTTCGCCATCGTGCTCGATGGGACGATCATTTCGGCTCCGACCACCCAGGCCGTCATCCCCGATGGGCGGCCCTCGATCAGCGGTAGCTTCACGGAGGAGTCGGCCGGGGCGTTGGCCGAACAACTGAAGTACGGCGCACTGCCGATCAGCTTCGAGATCCAAAGCGAGCAGCAGATCTCGGCCACTCTCGGAGCCGACCAGCTCCGGCTCGGCATGATTGCAGGCATCATCGGCTTGATTTTGGTCGCCGTTTACTCGATCTTCCAGTACCGGATGCTGGGACTGGTGACGATTGCGTCCCTTGTGGTGGCAGGTTTCCTCACCTACCTCGCCATCTGCATCCTGGGCTGGACCGAAAACTACCGGCTCTCCCTCGCAGGTGTGGCCGGCCTGATTGTCGCAATTGGGCAGACAGCCGACTCCTTCATCGTTTACTTCGAACGAATCCGCGATGAGCTCCGAGATGGCAGGGGGCTCGTCTCAGCCGTAGAGAACGGCTGGCGCCGGGCCAAGAGCACCGTCCTCGCGTCCAAGGCCGTCAGCCTGCTGGCCGCCGTCGTGCTGTACTTCGTCGCTGTCGGCAACGTTCGTGGGTTCGCGTTCACCCTCGGATTGACAGCTGTGGCCGACCTGATCGTCGTCTTCCTGTTCACTCATCCGGTGATGCGCCTGCTGGCAAGGACCAAGTTCTTCGGCGAGGGACACCGGTTTTCCGGTGTCGATCCGAAGAAGCTTGGCATTATGCCGCTCTATCGTGGTGCCGGTCGTATCCGGATGCCGTCGGCAACACCGCAGACGGCAGCCCCCCGCACCAAGAACAAGGCAGTCTCAGGTGAAATCGCCCGACGCACCACCATCGCCGAACGTCGGCTGGCCGAACAAAAAGCCCTGGCCGCGCGAAGCAATGGCACAGACCAGGAGGAAAACTAAATGCGGGGCAATAGTTTCGCCAAATTTGGCAACGACCTCTACTCGGGCAAGCTGTCCTACCCGTTCGTCGGCAAGCGCAAGCTGTGGTTCACCATTGCAGCGTTGGCCGTCCTCGTGTCGATCATCATCCCCATCGTCAAGGGTGGCTTCAACCTCGGGATCGATTTCCGGGGTGGCTCCGAGTTTACGGTGTCGAGTGTGGAGAACACTGACATCGCCCTCGGTGAGCAGGCTGTTACGGGAGTGGTACCAAATGCGGTACCGAGCGTCACGAACATCGCGCCGCAGACGATGCGTATCCAGACTGAGCGGCTCTCCGATGATGAGACCCTCAGCGTCCGGGACGCTCTGATCAGCGCGTATGAGGTTACCGAAGAAGAAGTCACTACCAACTTCGTCGGGCCCACCTGGGGCGAGGACGTCAGCCGGCAGGCCTTGATTGGCTTGGTCGTGTTCATCCTGCTGGCCGCGGTGCTGATGGCCCTGTATTTCCGGACCTGGAAAATGTCGGTGGCCGCACTCAGCGGATTGTTCGTGGTCATGACGGTGACAGCCGGTCTGTACTCGCTGAGCAACTTCGAGGTGACACCATCGGCGATGATCGGTTTCCTCACGGTGTTGAGCTATGCGTTGTATGACACGGTGGTGGTTTTCGACAAGATCAAGGAGAACACCGCCGACCTCGATGTTTCTACCAAGCGAACCTTTGGTGAGCAGGTAAACCTTGCGGTCAACCAGACGCTGGTGCGCTCCATCAACACCTCGGTTGTCGCCGTGTTGCCGGTCGCATCGATTCTTTTCATCGGTGCGATGCTCCTTGGTGCGGGTACCCTCCGGGATCTGTCTCTCGCCTTGTTCATCGGCATTATCATCGGGACCATCGGCACTCTCTTCGTCGCCGCACCCGTTTACGCGTGGCTGCGGATGCGCGAGCCGGGCATGAAGCGGCAGGAGAAGCGCGTGCTGCATCGCCGGTCGGTCGAAGCAGCAGAAGCCGTCCCTGCGCCCTGACTGTCGCAGGAGCAATCGGCGACCTGACGGCCGTGTCCTGGTCCCCTGAGGGGGCCGGGACACGGTTTTTTTGTTCCCAGTTTGGCGGCAGCCGGGGATCGGTGCAGCAGGGTTTGGTCCGTCGGACTAAACTTAAATATGCGTGCCGGAGAAGAGGCATGGTGTAATTCTTTTTCAGCCGTCTGACGGCTGAGGAATCGGGGTAGTACGTGGCAGATGCCAGTGGTCCAGCAGAGCGGCCAGACACGGAACACCGTGAGGAGCGCCCTGGCACCTTTTCGCGCCCTTCGACCGCCCAGCTTGACCAAGTTCCGGTGCCCCCGGCGACAATACCGCCCGTCCGCAGCCGCGACGTCGCAGTGACCTCATCGGGATCAGCCCCCTCGGCGGCCAGCGCCGACCACAGCGCGCTGCCCGATCGGAAAATCCGGACCCGGTCACGGCTGGCTCGCCTGACGGGCAGAGCCTCCAACGGGTATTCACCGGTGCTTGAGCCCCTGCTGAGGACGGTCCGGGCCAACAACCCCAAGGAAGACCTCGACCTGATCCAGCGGGCGTACCTGGTGGCCGAGCGCAGCCACGAGGGCCAGAAGCGAAAAAGCGGCGATCCGTACATCACCCACCCGGTGGCGGTGGCAACGATCCTTGCCGAACTGGGCATGACCGGCACCACGCTGGCTGCCGCCCTGCTGCATGACACCGTCGAGGACACCGCATGCACCCTCGACGACATCAAGCGTGACTTCGGCGCCGAAGTGGCAATGCTGGTGGACGGGGTCACCAAGTTGGACAAGGTGTCCTTCGGCGACGCTGCCCAGTCCGAGACCGTTCGCAAAATGGTGGTCGCCATGGCCAAGGACATTCGTGTCCTGGTGATCAAACTTGCAGACCGGCTCCATAATGCCCGGACCTGGCGCTTTGTCTCTCCCGAGTCGTCGGCCAGAAAAGCCCGCGAGACACTCGAAATCTTCGCTCCGCTTGCGCACCGGCTCGGCATGAACACCATCAAGTGGGAGCTCGAGGACCTGTCCTTTGCGGCGCTGCACCCGAAGGTGTACGAAGAGATCGTCCGGATGGTGGGGGATCGTACGCCTGAACGGGAAAAGCACCTGGCAGTGGTGCGCACCCAGATCGGCGAAGACCTTCGGTCGGTGAAGATCAAGGCGACAATCACCGGACGCCCGAAGCATTACTACTCCATCTACCAAAAGATGATCGTCCGCGGCAAGGACTTCGATGACATCCATGACCTGATGGGGATCCGGGTGCTGGTGGACAGCGTGAGGGACTGCTACGCAACGTTGGGCCAGCTGCATGCCCGCTGGAACCCGCTGCCCGGCCGGTTCAAAGACTACATCGCGATGCCCAAATTCAATATGTACCAGTCGCTCCACACCACGGTGATCGGACCCGGCGGACGTCCGGTGGAGATTCAGATCCGGACCCACGACATGCACCGCAGAGCCGAATACGGCGTTGCAGCGCACTGGAAATACAAGGGCGCTGGCGGCAAAACCGGAGAAGGACCCGACAACAGCGACATGGGGTGGCTGCGAAGTCTGGTCGACTGGCAGCAGGAGACAGCCGACCCGGACGAGTTCCTTGACTCGCTGCGCTTCGAAATCAACGCCCGCGAAGTGTTCGTGTTCACTCCCAAGGGTGAGGTTATGGCGTTGCCTGCCGGGTCCACTCCGGTGGACTTCGCCTATGCAGTGCACACCGAGGTGGGGCACCGGACGATCGGAGCCCGGGTCAACGGGAAGCTGATCCCGCTGAACAGCGAGCTGAACCACGGCGACTGGGTGGAGATCTTCACCTCCAAGGCCGAGGGTGCCGGCCCGAGCCAGGACTGGCAGGGGTTCGTGAAGAGCCCGCGGGCTCGCAACAAGATCCGCCAATGGTTCACCAAGGAACGCCGCGAAGAGGCGATTGAAAAGGGTAAGGAACTGCTCACCCGCGCAATGCGCAAGCAGAACCTGCCACTTCAGCGCATGATGACCCATGACGCACTGATAGCGGTGGCCCAGGAGTTGAGGCACGCGGACATCGCTGCTCTTTATGCGGCGGTCGGTGACGGCCATTCCTCCGCCCAGAACGTGATCGAACGCCTGGTCGCCCTGATGGGTGGGAACGAGGGTGCCGAAGATAGCCTCGCCGAGACGGCGGTCGCCACCACACCGCGCCGACCCAAGTTCTCCGATTCCGGCGTGACGGTGCGCGGCGTTGGCGACGTCTGGGTCAAAATTGCGCGCTGTTGTACTCCAGTTCCGCCGGATCCCATCATCGGGTTCGTTACCCGCGGTTCGGGGGTGTCAGTCCACCGGAACGACTGCCGCAACGTCGAGGAACTGAGGGATCAGCCGGATCGGATTGTGGACGTCGACTGGGCTCCCACCCAGTCCAGCGTGTTCCTGGTCGAGATCCAGGTTGAAGCGCTCGATCGTAAGAGCCTCCTCTCCGACGTCACCCGGGTCCTCTCCGAGAACCACGTCAACATTCTCGCGGCAAGCGTGAATACCTCGACGGACCGGGTGGCACTGTCGCGGTTTGCTTTTGAGATGGGGGATCCCAAGTACCTGACCCACATCCTCAACGCGGTCCGCCGGATAGACGGCGTGTTTGACGTCTACCGCACCACCGGGGCGCAACGGAGGCTCTAGCTCGCCGTCGACCGCCGGTGCCGAATGGGGTGGATCTAGCCCGAGTGCATGGCGCTCTGGAGGCGGGCCAGGGCGCGGTTCTTGCCAGGAACACGTCGGGTTGCTTCCAACGCCCTGACCACCAGGACCAGGTCACACCGTAGATCGGGGTGAACTGCCAGTCGGACGAGGGTTGGCACTGCCCAGTCGTCATGTCCATGCACTGCAACATCGAGTGCGGTCCGCAATGGTGCTGTGACGCCCACCCCGCCGACCACCCGGACATCGCAGGGTCCCAAAGCGACTTGATGCATCAGGGCTTCACTGAACGGTGGCAGGGCGGTGGTGCGGCGTCGGTGATCTGTCACGAGGTTCACTGTTTCGGGTAGCGGCGCGCAGCCATAGACCCAGGCCGCGCTTTGGCGGGCAAGCGCAACCTTGGCCCGCAACGACGCCGGGACGCACAGGATCGCAGACTGGGCGCGGGAGGCGGGGTCAAGATGGTGGTCCACGCGGGCATAGGAGTTCCCGCAGACACGGCGCAGCAGTCCGTCGATGCGCATGGCCTGCAACTCGACGCTGCTGAAGATGTCATGGGCTCGGAAGAGCACTCCGCCGGTTGAGGTGATCGGCTCTGCTGGGGTTTCTCCGGTAGCGGCTCCCAGCCGAAGGTGGGACATGGCCCAAGCATTCCGAGTCTGGCCCCAAAGCGAAAGCCCCGGCGTCGAGTTGTGGATAACCGGGCTGGTGACGTACCAGACTACTCATCCACAACCCCACACCGGGGCTGAGTGTTCGGGTGCCGCTAGGAGAAGTCCTGCGCCGACTTCTGCAGCATATCCATCCATTGTTGGCGTGCGGACAGGGCTTCCTTGGCGGTAGCGATCCGCTTCGCGTCGCCAGCCTTCTCGGCAGCGTTCAGATCCTCCTGCAGAGCAGCGATAGTGGCTTCCAGCTGACTCAGAGCACTGTTGGTGCGGGCCTGGGTCTCAGGGTTGGTCCGCTCCCAATGGGCGTCGTCGGCAGCCTTCACCGCGTCCTCAACTTCGCGAATACCGGCTTCGATCCGACCCATGTCCGCGCGTGGCACCTTGCCGGCTTCCTCCCAGCGGTCACGAATCGACTGCAGCGACTTCTTCGCGGCCGCGAGGTTCCTGACGGGCAGCAACTGGCGTGCCTCGACCAGCAGGGCTTCCTTGACCACAAGGTTTGCCCCGTATTCTTCGTCGATTGCCTCGTTGGTTGCTTTCCTGGCGGTGAAGAACTTGTCCTGGGCGGCCCGAAAACGAGCCCACAAGGCGTCGTCGTCCTTGCGGCTGGCCCGTTTGGAGGCCTTCCACTCATCCATCAGCCGGCGGTATTCGCCGGCGGTGTGGCCCCAGTCGGTTGAGGTGGAAAGCGCCTCGGCCTGCTGGATGAGGGACTCCTTGGCCTGCTTGGCCGAGGCGTTGTCGGTATCCAGCTGGGAGAAGTACGCGCGACGATGCCGGTCGAAGATGGTGCGCGCCGCGCGGAACCTCTTCCACAGGCCGTCTTCGGTGCCGCGGCCAAGCCGGATGCCGTTCTTCTGCGCCGCTTTCCAGGTCTCGAACAGCTCGTTCATCCGGGTGCTGCTGGCTTTCCACTGCACCGTGGATGGGTCGCGGCCAGCGATTTCTTCGGCTTCCGCGACGATCGCTTCGCGGGCTGCGAGCTCAGCCGACTTCAGCGCATCCTGTTCGGCCTTTTCGGCGGCAACAAGCTCCGCGATCTGGCCGTTCAGGGCGTCCAGCCGCGCTTCAAGGGCAAGCACGTCGCCGACGATCTTCTTCTCTGCGACCTGCTCCCGCAGATGACCGGCGGTCTTCTGCATGTCGGCGGATGGTGCCTTCGCCTGGACGCGCTGTTCCAGGAGCACAATCTGGCTGGCGACGTCGTCGTACTTGCGCACGAAATATGCCAGCGCCTCATCCTTGGAGGCATCCGGGTACTGCCCGACGGCGTGCTCCTCGCCGTTGACGATGAGGAAGACGTGACCGTCGTCCTCGACCCGGGCGAACTTGGCTGCTTCGCTTAGCGGGGTGCTGTGCGCCGGGGGAGCGGCGACTGCTGCGCCTGGTTTCGCGCCGGGTTTGCCACCAGGTTTCGCGCCGGGTCGCGGAGCCATCGCTGCGGGGCTGGGAGCGGCGCCGGGGGAAGACATTGGGCGGGCAGCTTCAGGCGTGGCTGACTCAGCCTCGGGTGCCGCAGGTTCAGGGACGGCTGCTTCAGCCTCGGGAGTCGCAGCCTCGGGTGCGGGTGCCTCGGGTGCTTCAGCCTCGGGTGCTTCAGCCTCGGTTGCTTCAGCCTCGGGAGCTTCAGCCTCGGGTGCCTCGGGTTCAGGCGCGGCTGATTCAGCCTGCTCGGGCTCAACCGCCTGCTCAAGACCAGTTGTTGTTTCCTCGTCGCCTGACGTTTCGTCGGTACGGGGTGTTTCGTCGGATTGCTGACTTTGTGTCACCGCTAGAAGTCTTTCACTCGTTGGTTTGCCTGCTACCTCGCGGCAAATGGTTCAGGGCTATCGAGTCTATCGCCACGGCGTCCCCGCACCGCGCAGCCTCAGAGGCTACTTTACGCATAAGGGTTCGCCAGCGGAATCTCGGTGCACCCACCCACGAGGACTGTGCGGCGACCTCTGTTTCGGTGCGGTACCCGGACAGCGGGGGTCAGCCCAGACATCGGAGGCGGAAATGGTGCCCACCGATGTCCGGGTTCCCCGCCAAAGCCGGGTAAAATCGGAGACCGTCAACCCGATGTCACATCCTGCAAGGAGCTCAGCCGTATGGCACGCAAGGCCTCACTGTCCGGTTTTCCCGAATGGCTGCCGGAGGAACGCCTGGTTGAGTTGCATGTACTGGACACGTTGCGGAAAACCTTCGAGCTGCATGGCTTCTCCAACATCGAAACCCGGGCGGTCGAGACGGTGTCCCACCTGCTCCGCAAAGGGGACATCGACAAAGAGGTCTACGCTGTGTCGCGCCTTCAGGCCGACGACGACGGCGGCCGGGCAACCAGCTCCGACGACGGCCTTGCCCTCCACTACGACCTGACTGTTCCCTTCGCCCGCTACGTGGTCGAAAACTCCGGCCACCTGGCGTTCCCCTTCCGGCGCTACCAGATCCAGAAGTGCTGGCGCGGTGAACGCCCGCAGGACGGCCGGTTCCGCGAGTTCACCCAGGCCGACATCGACGTCGTGGGCGACGGCGTGCTCCCGTTCCGGTACGACGTCGAACTGGCCCTCGTGGTGGTCGATGCCCTCTCGGCCCTGCCCATTCCCGAGTTCACCGTGCGCGTCAATAACCGGAAACTCGCCGAGGGTTTCTATCGGGGCATCGGCCTCGAGGACACCGCCGGGGTGCTGCGCAGCATCGACAAACTGGAAAAGATCGGGGCAGAGAAGGTCACGGCCCTGCTGCAGACCGAACTCGGTGCCACCGCCGACCAGGCAGCCCTCGCCCTCCGGCTCGCCTCGATCCGGACCGCTGACGTGTCATTCGTCGACCAGGTCCGCGCCCTCGGGGTCACCGACCCCCTGCTGGAAGAGGGGCTCGGGGAGCTGGAGCAGGTGATCGCCGAAGCGTCCAAGCGCGCGCCCGGCCGGGTGGTTGCCGACCTCAGCATTGCCCGCGGCCTGGATTACTACACCGGAACGGTCTACGAAACCGTGCTGAACGGGCACGAGTCACTGGGATCGATCTGCTCCGGCGGCCGGTATGACAGCCTGGCAGCCAAAGGCAACCGGACGTTCCCCGGAGTCGGCCTGTCGATCGGCGTAACCCGGCTGGTGTCGCGGATCCTCAGCCAGGGCTTCACCGCCGTGTCGCGGCAGGTGCCCACCGCAGTCCTGATCTCGCTGACCGACGACAGCTCCTGGTCGGCGGCCCAGGACATCGCCGCGGCCCTGCGAGCCCGCGGCATTTCCGCTGAGGTGGCCGCCACTGCCGAGAAGTTCGGCAAGCAGATCAAGTTCGCCGACCGTCGTGGGATCCCCTTCGTCTGGTTCACCGCTGAGGACGGCACCCACGAGGTCAAGGACATCCGCACCGGCGCCCAGGAACCTGCCGATCCCGGCACCTGGACGCCCCCGGCAGCTGATCTCGTGCCGTCGGTGCTCCGCGCCGAGCCAGCCGACGCCTGACCCGGGCACCGCACCACAAGGTCAGGAGCGTCGTCGTCGTACTCCCACGACGACGACGCGGCCCAGCACGCCAGCGGCCAGGACCGCCACCATGGTGAGCACCGACGTCGTGGGCAGGGTGAGGGCCAGCAGCACACAGCCGATAAAACCCACCACGTTCAGCCCCCGCGGCGAATGCCACGGCCGGTGGGTGAGGGTAAACGCCGACAGGTTGGCGATCGCGTAGTAGATCAACACCCCAAAGCTGGAGAATCCGACCACCGTCAGGACGTCAGTGGTCAGGAGCAGGCCGATGACGACGACGGCGGTTGCCAGATCAGCGGCGTAGGGAACACCGAAGCGCTGCCAGATCCCGGTCAGGGCCCGGGGCAGATCTCCTTCACGGGCCATGGCCAGCGTGGTCCTGCCCACCCCGGCGATGAGGGCCAGCAGGGCTCCGAGGCTGGCGAGTGCTGCCGCGACGGTGACAGCAGTTGCCGGGATTGCTGAGGTCGAGGCAGTGAACACCTCACGCAACGGTGCGGCGGAGGCGGCAAGCGCCGTCGGGCCCAGCGCTGCCAGCAGACCCCACGCAAGCAACAGATACAGCCCCAGGGTGAAGCCAAGGGATCCGAAGATCGCTGCCGGGATGTTGCGTTGCGGCTCGCGCACTTCCTCGCCCATGGTGGCGACGCGGGCGTACCCGGCAAACGCGAAGAACAGCAGTCCTGCGGCCTGCAGCACTCCAAGCCAGCTGGTGGGCAGCTGGACAGCGTCTGGCGGTGCGGGGGCGGCGAAGGCGGCGACCACCACGAAAGCGAGTACCGGGACCACCAGGGACACGATGATCCGGGTCATCAGGGCGGTACGACTGACACCCAACAGGTTCACGACGGTCAGGGCGACCACCGCCGCGACGGCTGCGGCGGTCTCAAAACCCGGGGCGGCGTACAACCCAAAAGTCAGCGCCATCGCTGCGCACGAGGCGATCTTGCCGGTAACGAAACTCCAGCCGGCGATGAACCCGGGCCAGGGGCCGAGCTGGCGTCGACCGTAGATATACGTGCCGCCGCTGTGCGGGTGCACTGCCGCCAGTTGCGCGGACGCCGCCGCGTTGCAGTAGGCCACGAAACCGGCGATGGCCACGGCGAGGGGCAGCCAGCTTCCCGCTGAGGCCGCAGCTGGCGCGAAGACCACAAACACGCCGGCGCCGATCATGGAGCCGATCCCCACGGTCGTGGCGTCAAAGCCGCCCAGCTGCCGTCGAAGGCCTGGCGGATTGGTCCCTGGTGGATGAGCCATTGCCATGTGTGATCCCTGCCGTGGCGGGTGGGTCCCGGTATCACCGGTAAACTCGGACGAGACGATCTTTTCATACGCGGGTAGCCCTTTTCTGCCCCGCACCTCCACCCGGAAGGAATGCTGTGCTGCGCACACATGACCTCGGTTCGCTACGGACTGAGCACATTGGACACACCGTCACCCTGGCAGGCTGGGTTGCCCGCCGCCGAGATCACGGCGGGGTCGCATTCCTTGACCTGCGCGACGCCTCGGGTTTCGCCCAGGTGGTGGTCCGGGAAGAGGAAGTGTTCCACGGACTGCGCAACGAGTACGTCCTGCAGATCACGGGCACCGTCGAGAAGCGCCCCGAGGGTAACGAGAACCCGGCCCTGGCCACTGGCGGCATCGAAGTCATCGCCGAGACCGTGACCATCCTCAACACCTCCGACCCGCTGCCCTTCCAGATCGACGAGCACGTGGAGGTTGGGGAGGAAGCACGCCTGAAGCACCGCTACCTCGACCTCCGCCGGCCAGCGCCCAACGCCAACCTCCGGCTGCGTTCCGAGGCCAACCGGGTGGCACGCGAGCTGCTGCACCAGGATGGTTACGTCGAAATTGAGACACCCACCCTGACCCGGTCCACCCCTGAGGGTGCCCGCGACTTCGTGGTGCCAGCCCGTCTGTCGCCCGGCTCCTGGTACGCCCTGCCGCAGTCTCCGCAGCTGTTCAAGCAGCTCCTGCAGGTGGGCGGCTTTGAGAAGTACTACCAGATTGCCCGCTGTTACCGCGATGAGGACTTCCGCGCGGACCGTCAGCCGGAGTTCACCCAGCTCGACATCGAAGCCAGCTTCGTGGAGCAGGATGACGTCATTGCCCTGGGTGAGAGCCTGGTCAAGGCGCTCTGGCAGCTGATTGACGTCGAAATCCCCACGCCGATCCAGCGGATGACCTACGCCGATGCGATGGCCCGGTTCGGCTCAGACAAGCCCGATCTGCGCTTCGGCCTGGAACTGACCGAGCTCACCGAGTTCTTCAAGGACACCGATTTTGGCGTGTTCAAGGCGCCCTACGTCGGTGCCGTCGTCATGCCCGGCGGGGCGTCCCAGCCGCGCCGCCAGCTCGACGCCTGGCAGGAATGGGCCAAGCAGCGCGGCGCCAAGGGCCTCGCCTATGTTCTGGTCGACGACGACGGCAGCCTCCGCGGGCCCGTCGCCAAGAACCTCACCGAGGCCGAGCGTGACGGCCTGCCCGCCGCGGTCGGCGCCAACCCCGGCGACTGCATTTTCTTCGCCGCCGGCGAGAAGACTCCCTCCCGCGCGCTGCTCGGCGCAGCACGCGTTGAAATCGGCCACCGCACCGGTCTCATCGACCCGTTGGCCTGGGCCTTCGTCTGGGTTGTTGACGCACCGATGTTCGAACCGGCGTCGGCGGCTGTCGCAGCCGGCGACGTGGCGGTCGGCGGGGGAGCCTGGACGGCAGTGCACCACGCGTTCACCTCACCGAAGCCCGAATACCTGGACACCTTCGACAAGGATCCAGAGACCGCACTGGCGTACGCCTACGACATTGTCTGCAACGGCAACGAAATCGGCGGCGGCTCGATCCGTATCCACCAGCGGGATGTGCAGGAACGGGTGTTCTCGGTGATGGGCATCAGCCAGGAGGACGCGCAGGAAAAGTTCGGTTTCCTGCTCGAAGGATTCAAGTTCGGCGCGCCCCCTCACGGCGGCATCGCGTTCGGCTGGGACCGCGTCGTCGCGCTGATGGCGGGCACCGAGTCGATCCGCGACGTCATCGCGTTCCCGAAGTCCGGCGGCGGCTTCGACCCGCTGACGGCTGCTCCCGCTCCGATCACCGCGCAGCAGCGGAGGGAAGCCGGAGTGGACTTCAAGCCGGAGAAAAAGAACTAGAGCGCAGCTCCTCCACCCCCGCTTGGGTTGAATGGCGGGGGAGCTGGCGGGTTCTGCTGCTTTGTGACGGGAATGGACACACGCCCAATCCGGTTATGAAATACTGATACACACAAACGTGCTCCGGGGTCGGTGTAATTCCGAACCGGCGGTGATAGTCCGCGACCCGTCCGCTGCCAGTGCTACCGCGCTGGCGTGGCCGGTTGAACTGGTGAAATTCCGGTACCGACAGTTAAAGTCTGGATGGGAGAAGCGCGTACAGCTTTGGCTGTGCTGGTTTGGTGGTGCCTTCGTGCGCCGCCGACAGCACCGGCCGTTCCTGTCGTTACCCCGGAGCGCACCGCTCGAGACAAGGGGTCGACATGGATTTTCTGAGGTGGCTGTTCGACGCTCAGATCCCCGTCGCCGGAAGCTCGCTGCTGCTCCGCGAGGTGATCGGCAACGTCTTCGGGCTCCTCAGCGCGCTCGGCGGGATGCGCCGGAAACTCTGGGCCTGGCCCGTCGGTATCATCGGCAACGTCCTGCTCCTCACCGTCTTCCTCGGTTCCTTTTTCGGCGGAGCCGACGCCGCCAACCTCCTCGGCCAGGCCGGCCGCCAAATCATGTTCATCGCCGTCGCCGTCTACGGCTGGCGCCAGTGGAGTGCCAGCAGCCAGGCCGACGGCCACGCCGTCACTCCACGCTGGGCGCCCCGCCGCGCGCGGATCGGCCTGGTGGTCGCCATGATCGTCGGCACGGTAGCGCTGACACCCCTCTTCCGGATGCTCGGCTCCTACGAACCCGTGTGGGCGGACGCCTGGACGTTTGTCGGCTCGCTGCTGGCAACCGTCGGCATGGCCAAGGGCTGGGTCGAGTTCTGGCTCATCTGGGTGGCGGTCGACGTCGTCGGGGTGCCACTGCTCTTCAGCGCCGGCTACTACGCGTCAGCCTTCATGTACCTGTTCTATGGGGTGTTCACCCTGATCGGGTTCTTCGTCTGGATGCGCGCCCGTGAGCGCAGCAAGCCCCGCATCGATGTCCTGCTCCCCGATCCGACGGTCCGGTAGACGCCGTGGACACGACCTCCCTGAACCCTGTCTTCTCCGCCGCTGAATGCGACGCGATGCGATCCGCCATCGGACTGGCCGGGCGCGGTGTGCGTGGCGCCAACCCACTGGTGGGAGCAGTGGTACTCGACGAGCGCGGCACGGTGATCGGCTCCGGCTACCACCGGGGGGCGGGCACTCCGCACGCCGAAGTCGATGCCCTCACCAACGCCCTGACGCAGCGGGCGGACCTGACCGGGTGCACGCTGATCTGCACCCTTGAACCCTGCAACCATGCCGGGCGTACGGGCCCCTGCACCGAAGCCATCGCGACGGCCGGGATCACCCGCGTGGTCTACGCCGCCGACGACGTCCACGGCCCTGCCGCTGGTGGCGCTGGCTGGCTCACCGCCCACGGCGTCGAGGCGGTTGGCGGGTTGCTGGCCGATGAGTCGCACCAGCTGAACCACCGGTGGCGGGAAGCCACCAGTTCCCGCCGCCCCTTCATCACCCTCAAAATCGCCCAGACCCTCGACGGTAAGGTTGCCGCGGTTGACGGCTCCAGCCAGTGGATCACCGGCACCGAGTCCCGCAGCGACGGCCACTCCATCAGGCAGCGCGCCGATGCGGTCCTGGTGGGCACTGGTACCGTACTGGCCGACAATCCTCGACTCTCTGCCCGCAACCCTGACGGGACCGACGCGGAAAGGCAGCCCCTCCGGGTCGCCATGGGACGTCGCCCCATCCCTGTGGGTGCGGCAATCCGCCGCGGGCGCTTCGTCCACCTCACCACCCGCGACCCGGGGGAGGCAGCGCGTCAGCTGTACGACGACGGCGTTGGCCACCTGATGATCGAGGGCGGACCCACCATAGCCACCGCGTTTCTGACCGCTGGCCTGGTCGATGAACTCATCGTCTACCAGGCGCCGATGTTCCTGGGTGCCGGCACGCCAGCGGTCCAGGCCCTGGGGATCTCTTCACTGGGGGACGCCAGCAGCTGGATGCTCGACCCGCATGGGGGCGCGGGGATCACCCAGTGCGGAAACGACGTCCGCTTCCACCTCAGCCCGGCACCCGCCGACCCAGCAGCTTCTCATCAGACCAGCAGCAAAGGACCCAGTACATGTTCACAGGAATAGTCGCCGAAAAGGGCAGCGTTGTCTCACTTGACGTCTCGGCGGACCAGACCAGCGCCATCCTGGTCTTCGACGCGCCAACCACCGGCGAGGACCTGGGCCTGGGCGGTTCAATCGCCGTCAACGGGGTTTGCCTGACCGCAACCAGTGTTGAGGGCGGCCGGATCGCCGTCGATGTGATGGGGGAGACCCTGCTGCGAACCACCACCGGGTCGCTGGCCGCCGGCAGCACCGTGAACCTTGAGCGTTGCGTCCCCGCGAGTGGGAGGCTGGATGGCCATGTGGTGCAGGGCCACGTCGATGGGATCGGTACCCTGCTTGAGCGAGAAAACCAGGGCGCCTGGCACCGTCTGCGCTTCGGGCTACCAACCCGGCTGGCCCGCTACGCGGCCGAAAAGGGGTCTATCACCGTCGACGGCGTCTCACTTACGGTCAGCGCCGTGTCCGCCGTGTCCGCTCCCGACCCCTGGTTTGAGGTCGGGCTGATTCCCACCACCCTGCAGGAAACCAGTCTGGGCCTGAAACAGGTCGGGGATTCAGTGAACCTGGAAATGGATGTGATGGCCAAATACGCTGAGCGGCTCATGAGCTTCATGGTGCCCGCCTGGCAGACGCCGAACACCCAGACCATCCCAATCCAGAAACCGGCAATTCTGAAACCGTCGGTCCCTCCGACGGTCGCAGGGCCGCAGCCATGATCGCCCACCACACGGCGCTCCAGGGCCAAGCCGTCCGCCTGGACTCGGTACCAGCGGCGGTGGCGGCGATGGCAGCCGGTCGGGCCGTCGTCGTCGTCGACGATGAGCGGCGCGAAAACGAAGGCGACATCATCTTCGCCGCCCAGTTCGCCACCCCCGCGCTGGTGGGCTGGACCGTCAGGTACACCTCGGGCGTGCTGTGCGTTCCGATTTCCGGCGCCGCCGCGGACCGGCTGCTGCTGCCGCCCATGACAGCCGTCAACGAGGACGCCAAGGGCACCGCCTACACCGTGTCCTGTGACGCGGCGGTGGGCATTTCCACCGGGATCAGCGCCGCCGACCGGGCGGTCACCGCACGCCTCCTCGCCGATCCGACGACGACGGCGGCCGACCTCACCCGGCCCGGCCACATGTTCCCGTTGCGCGGCGCCCCGGGCGGCGTCGGTGAACGTCCAGGCCACACCGAGGCGGGGCTGGAGTTGTGCGCCCTCGCCGGCCTGGAACCCGCGGCGGTTATCGCCGAGGTGGTCCACGACGAGGGTCACATGATGCGGCTACCCGCCCTCAGGGACTTCGCCGACAGCCACGGTGTGCCCCTGATCTCCATCAAAGACCTGCTGAGCCACCTCAGTGACCCCACCAGAGACGAGAAGGGCCTCCGATGAACACCACCAGCGTCACCGGCGGGCCGGAGGTTGCCCTTCCCACGGCCTTCGGTCAGTTCACCACCCAGGCCTGGACCGACGGGGTGACCGGGGTTGAACACCTGAGCCTGTCCTCCGCCGGGGCCAACCCACCCGGGGCAAGCAGCGACTCCGGCCCCGAAGGGGAGGCACCCCTGGTGCGGATGCACTCGGAGTGCCTGACCGGGGACGTCTTCTCCTCGTATCGCTGCGATTGCGGCGAACAGCTTGAGCAGGCCCTCCAACTGATCGCCGAGCAGGGCGGCACGGTGCTGTATCTGCGCGGCCAGGAGGGCAGGGGGATTGGCCTGGCCAACAAAATGCGCGCCTACGCCCTGCAGGACACCGGGGCGGACACTGTCGAAGCCAACGAACAGCTCGGGTTGCCGGTCGACTCGCGGGACTACCAGGCCGCCGCGGCAATCCTGAGCCAGCTTGGTCTGCGCTCCATCCGGCTGCTCAGCAACAACCCCGAAAAGCGGAACAAACTCGTTCTGCACGGCATCGACGTCACCGCGATGGTTCCCTCGGAGGTGCCCGCGCGCGCCGAGAATCAGCGGTACCTGCAGACCAAACGGGACCGGCTGAACCACCAGCTGACCCTGCTAGAAGACCACGGGATCCAGCAGAGCTGACCGACCCCGATCACCAGACCCACTAGCCTCACCAGCCTCAACCCACCGAAAAGAGACCCTCATGAGCGGCCACGGCGCACCAACCATCGACCTCAGCCACCTGTCCGGACAGGGGCAGCTTCGCCTCGTCGTCGTCGCCGCCAGCTGGCACACGGAGATTATGGACGGATTGCTTGCCGGCGCGCTCCGGGCCGCCACGGATGCCGGAATCCAGCCCACCGTGGTCCGCGTCCCGGGCAGCTTCGAGTTGCCCGTTGCCGCCGCCCGGTTGGCACCGCACTTTGACGCGGTGGTGGCGCTGGGCGTCGTCATCCGCGGCGGCACCCCGCACTTCGACTATGTCTGCCAGGCCGCCACCTCAGGTCTCACCGATGTCAGCGTCCGGACCGGAAAGCCCGTTGGGTTCGGCGTCCTGACCTGCGACACCGAGGAGCAGGGGCTGGACCGGGCGGGGCTGCCCGGGTCCAGCGAGGACAAGGGCTACGAATCGGTCGCTGCCGCGCTGACCACCGCAGCAGTGCTCGATCCCTGGCAGGGGTAGAGCTTTGTCACACGGACCTTGCCGAATGAGGCTCAACGCCGCCAACCCAGTAACGTTGGCGTTGTGAAAAGCTTCGAAACACTCTTTGCTGAACTTAGCGCCAAGGCCGTAGCACGTCCGGTCGGGTCGCGCACCATCGCCGAACTCGATTCCGGTGTTCACGGCATCGGCAAGAAGGTGGTTGAGGAAGCCGCCGAGGTGTGGATGGCCGCCGAATACGAGTCGGATGAGGCAGCCGCCGAGGAAATCTCCCAGCTGCTCTACCACCTACAGGTCCTGATGATCGCCAAGGGTCTGACCCTGGACGACGTGTACAAGCATCTATAGCCACCGTCCCACCCCAGCTGTGAGTGCCCAGCTGTGAGTAACCAGCAGAACCTCCTCGAAAACTTCAGCGAAAGAACCCCTATGCTTCGTGTAGCAGTCCCCAACAAGGGCGCCCTGTCCGAATCCGCTTCCGCCATGCTCGCGGAGGCTGGTTACCGCCAGCGCCGCGACACCCGTGAACTGGTCCTTGAAGACCCGGACAACGGCGTCGAATTTTTCTTCCTCCGTCCCCGCGACATCGCGGTTTACGTGGGTTCCGGGACGCTCGACGTCGGGATCACCGGCCGCGATCTGTTCCTTGATGCCGACGTCGACGCCGAAGAGCGTCTGACGCTCGGCTTCGGTGCCTCGACCTTCCGGTTCGCCGGCCCGGTGGGCGACTTCACCGACGTCGGGCAGCTCGACGGCAAGCGGCTCGCCACCAGCTATGACGGACTGCTGCGCCGTTATCTCGCCGACCATGGCGTCAACGCCACGGTGGTACGGCTCGACGGCGCCGTCGAATCCTCGGTGCGCCTCGGTGTCGCCGACGCCATCGCCGACGTCGTCGAAACCGGCAACACGCTCAAGGCCGCTGGGATGGAAATCTTCGGCGACCCGATCCTGCGTAGCGAAGCCGTACTGATTGGGCGCAGCGGGGACACCCCGGCTGGGCTGGACGTGCTGATCCGGCGGCTGCAGGGTGTCCTGGTGGCACGGCAGTACGTGCTGATGGATTACGACATCCGCAAGGACCTGGTCGACGCAGCGGCAGCCCTCACACCCGGCCTTGAGTCGCCGACCGTGTCGCCGCTCCGCGACTCGGACTGGGTAGCTGTCCGGTCAATGGTGCTGCGCAACCAGACCAACCGCATCATGGACGAGCTGTACGAGCTCGGCGCCCGCGCCATCCTCGTCAGCACCATCCACGCCTGCAGGGTCTAGGGAGGCAGCCATGGGTGTAGCCATTCGCGTCATTCCGTGCCTCGACGTCGACGCCGGTCGCGTTGTCAAGGGCATCAACTTCGCCGATCTGCGTGACGCCGGTGACCCGGTGGAGCTCGCTCACCGGTACGACCGCGCCGGCGCCGACGAACTGACCTTCCTGGACGTCACCGCGTCCTCGGGCAACCGGGACACCACGTTCGACGTCGTCGCCCGCACCGCGGAGGAAGTCTTCATCCCGCTGACAGTCGGCGGGGGAGTCCGCGGGATTGCGGACGTCGACAAGCTGCTGCGGTTCGGGGCCGACAAGGCATCGATCAACACGGCAGCTGTCAGCCGGCCGGACGTCATCGACGAAATCTCCAGCCACTTCGGGTCGCAGGTTCTGGTGCTCTCGCTCGACGCGCGGCGCGTGCCTGGTGGCGGGACGCCGTCGGGCTTCGAAGTGACCACGCATGGGGGCCGTCAGGGCACCGGGATCGACGCCGTGCAGTGGGCCAGGGAAGCAGCCGACCGTGGGGTGGGCGAGATTCTGCTCAACTCGATCGACGCCGACGGCACCAAAGCCGGGTTCGACCTGGAGCTGATCCGCGCGGTGCGTGCCGCCGTCAAGGTTCCGCTGATCGCCTCCGGTGGGGCCGGCTTGCCTGAGCACTTCCCGCCAGCAGTGCAGGCCGGGGCCGATGCGGTGCTCGCGGCGTCGGTGTTCCACTTCGGGCCCCTGGACGCCATTGCCCAGGTGAAGAAGGCCATCAGCGACGCGGGCTTCCCGGTCCGCTAGAGGGAGGGTTTCGCCAGAGGGAGGGTTCAGAGCCCTACTTCGGCGCTATCGAGCAGCGCGACGGCGTCGGGCTGGCCCTCGAACGTCACGAGGGCGTGGCGGGTGCGACCATGGGCGTGCATGAGCAGCTCTCCGGGATCGCCCTTGATGGCGACCGATACCGGTGCGCGCTTGGCCACATGGCGTAAACCATCGGACCGAACCAGCACGATACCCAGATCCACGCCCCGGTACAGGATGGCAGCACGTTTGATGAGTTCGTCCCAGAGGGCGTCTGAGTAATCCTCATCGAGGGCACGGGGCGCCCACCGGCTCCGCGCGCGGCGGACATCCTCGGTATGCACAAAGTATTCGATCAGATTGGCGCTGGCATCAAGTGACTTTGAGCGCTTCATGGGCGAGTAAAAAGGGTGCCCGGCACGGAAATCCGCGACCAGCTTCTGATACCCGGCAGCCGAATCGGCTTTGGCGGACATCTTTCGCACTGATTTCTCGGATACGGCGGCCAGGGGCTTGATGACCATGGCAAGGCCGACAGCAGGTCGGTGTTCCCGCAGATATAAGTGGGCTGCCAACTCTTTGGTCTGCCAGCCAGCACACAACGTGGGCGAATGGGGCCCTGCTGCGAGAAGCGTTTCGGCCAAGACTTCGCGGGAAGGTTCTACATATTGCATCACTGCTGAAACTAGCACGATCCGCTGCTTTTTGGCACGAAACACCGCCGGATTAGACGTTCCAATGGGCTACCAGCCACCGTCTCCTGGCTGCCAACCGGCGCGATAGAATTGACGACGATGCCAACACACACCGACACCACGCCAACGCCTGATTCTTCCGAGGGGAAGACCCTCGATCCGGGGATCGCCGCGGCCCTCAAGCGCGACCCCGCCGGGCTGGTCGCCGCAGTGATCCAACAGTATGATTCGGGCGAAGTGCTGATGCTCGGCTGGATGGACGACGAAGCGGTCCATCGCACCCTCACCACGGGGCGGGTCACCTTCTTTTCCCGGTCCCGCAACACCTACTGGCGCAAGGGCGACACCTCCGGGCACATCCAGTGGGTCCAGTCCGCGGCCATAGACTGCGACGGTGACGCCCTCCTCATCCGGGTGGACCAGGTCGGCGCCGCCTGCCACACCGGCACCCGGACCTGTTTCGATGGCCGGGACCTCGACGTCGTCGTCGGCTCGGGCAGTTCCCCCCAAAACTTTCCCACCGCCAGCTGAAAGAGCACACACATTCATGCAGGAACTTGGAGTCATCAGCCCCAGCCTTGCCGAGTTCCGCGAGCTCGCCAAAGAGCGTCGGGTAGTACCCGTGCATCTGAAGGTGCTGGCGGACGCCCACACCCCGATTGCCATCTACCGCAAGCTTGCCAACGGCGAGCCCGGGACGTTCCTGATGGAATCGGCAGCTGTTGGGGGCGTGTGGTCGAGGTACTCCTTCATCGGCGCCCACTCCCGGGCGACGCTGACCAGTCTCGACGGGGAGGCACACTGGCTGGGGGAGCCGCCCGCGGGTGTTCCCACCTCAGGTAGCCCGGTTGAAGCCCTCCGCCAGACCATCGAGGCATTGCGTACCCGGCGGTTCGACAACCTGCCGCCGTTCACCTCGGGGCTGGTGGGGTTTATCGGCTGGGAATCGGTCCGGCACTGGGAGCGGCTGACCAGCCCTCCCGAGGACGACCTTTTCCTCCCCGAGCTGGCCATGTGCCTGGTGACCGACATGGCGGTGCACGACAACTCGGAGGGCGCCCTCACCCTGGTAGCCAATGCAATCAACTTCGACGGAACCAGCGACCGGGTGGACGAGGCGTGGCACGACGCCGTCCGGCGGATCCGTGCAATGCTCACCAAGCTGGGTGAAGCTGCCGAACAGCCGGTTTCGGTATTGCAGGACGGGTCGGTGGACACCGCCGAGCTGTTGTCCCGGGTCGACGAGCGATGGGACAAACCCAAGTATCTCGCCGCAATCGAGCGGGGCAAGCGGGCCATTGTCGACGGCGACGTCTTCCAGGTGGTCATTTCACGCCGCTTCGAACTCGACTGCCAGGCATCACCCCTCGATGTCTACCGGGTGCTGCGCAACACCAATCCCAGCCCCTACATGTATCTGTTCAGCCTGGCTGACGCCGATGGCAGGGAATACTCGATTGTCGGATCCTCCCCGGAGGCACTGGTCACAGTCACCGGCAACGATGTCATCACCCACCCCATCGCGGGATCCCGTCCGCGCGGCCAGACCCTCGAGGAGGACCGCGCCCTGGCCGATGAACTCCTGGCGGACGAAAAGGAACGCGCCGAACACCTGATGCTGGTGGACTTGGCACGCAACGACATCTCCAAGGTCTGTGTCCCCGGGTCAGTGGACGTCACCCAGTTCATGGAGGTGGAACGGTTCAGTCACATCATGCACCTGGTGTCGACCGTCGTCGGATCACTGGCACCCAGCAAAACCGCCTACGACGTCCTCGCCGCCACCTTCCCCGCCGGAACGCTCTCGGGTGCGCCCAAACCCCGGGCGCTGCGTCTGATCGACGAGGTTGAGCCCCACCGCCGGGGCATCTACGGAGGGGTGGTGGGCTACCTCGACTTCGCCGGCGACATGGACCTAGCGATCGCCATCCGGTCCGCACTGCTCCGTGAGGGCCGCGCCTATGTGCAAGCCGGCGGCGGAATCGTTGCCGACTCGGTTCTCGAGGACGAGGCGCAGGAGACGGTCAACAAGGCGGCAGCCCCGCTGCGGGCGGCCCTGATCGCCTCAAGCCTCAGGACTGTTTCCGCAACTGACCTTCAGGAGTTGCCCCCCGCATGAGCACCAGTTCAGGAACACCCCACACCACCGGCCCGAACCATGGCAGCACGCCGGCAGCCCCGCGGGGCTGGCAGCGCAAGAGCACCGTAATTCTTGCCACGGTGCTCTTTTCGCTTATCGCATTCGCCAGCACCACCCAGACCTGGCTGACGGTGATCCTGCCGCAGGACGCCGTCCAGACCCCTGACCTGCAGATCCCCGGCAGCGACGCGGCCACCGCAGTCACCGCATTCGCGCTTGTCGCCCTGGCCGCAGCGCTGGCCGTTTCCATCGCCGGCCGCATCGCCCGGATTCTGGTGGTGGCGATCCTGTTTATCGCCGGTGTCGGCATTGTCTGGAACAGCCTGCTCGTGGTGGCGGATCCCACCGGTGCGGCGGCCCCCGCCATTGGGGAAGCAATCGGCGTCAGCACCGACAGCGACGCCGGACTCGTGCTGACCCTTTTCCCGTGGTTGGCGGCATTCGCCGGGCTGGGCCTGATCGGCGCCGCCGTCTGGATGCTCCTCGCCGGCCGCAGCTGGAACCGCTCCATGCGGTACGAGAAAGTAGCCGACGCTGATTCGCCAGCCCGGAAGACGACCGCCCACTCGGACGAGATCGACAGCTGGGACCAGCTGACCAAGGGAAAAGATCCCACCAGCTAAACGGGTGAGGGCAGACCGCGGTCGCCCTGAACTAATGGCAGAATGGACAGTAGACCAGTTTCAAGGAGAGTCACCATGGCCAAAGACGCCACAGCTAACGCATCCACCCGGACCGCTTCGACAGAGCACCCGGAGAACTCCAAGCAGAGCCACGCCTCGATGCATGACGAGACCATCGGGCATGGCAATAGCCCCGCCGCATGGACCTGCGTCCTGATCATGTTGGCAGGCGCCGCCGTCTCGTCGTTCGCCTATGTTTTCGCCAGCACTGAAGGAAACTTCGACGCCGGCACGGTCCTGTTTTGGATTGGCATTGCAGTCATGGTGATCGGTCTCGCTGCCGGTTTCGTCATGAAGCGTGCAGGCTACGGCGTCGGCGGTTCGAAGCTGAAGGGCAAAGACGACTAGGTGAGCGTTCTCGACGACATCATTGCGGGCGTCCGTGAGGACCTCGCGCCGCGGGTTGCGGCGCGTCCGCTAGAGCACCTGCGCGACGACGCCGCGGCCGCCCCGGCACCCCGGGACGCCTACGCGGCCCTGAGCGGTGACGGCTCGGGGATCACCCTGATCGCGGAGGTGAAACGGCGCAGCCCCTCGAAGGGTGCGCTGGCGGACATTGCGGACCCGGCAGGACTGGCGGTCCGCTACGAAACCGGCGGGGCCTCCGTCGTCAGCGTCCTCACCGAACAACGCCGTTTTGGGGGGTCCCTCGCGGATCTCGACTCGGTGCGCGCCGCCGTCGACCTCCCCCTGCTGCGCAAGGACTTCACCGTTGACGAGTACCAAATCTGGGAGGCTCGTGCCCACGGAGCCGACCTGATCCTGCTGATCGTCGCGGCCCTCACCGACGAGGAACTTGCACGCTTCCTCGCTCTCACCCACGAGCTGGGGATGAACGCGCTGGTCGAAACCCATACGGACGTCGAGGTTGAACGGGCCGTTGCGGTGGGGGCCAAAATCATCGGGATCAACGTGCGCAACCTCAAGACGCTTGACATTGACCGGTCAGTCTTCGGGCCACTGACCGGAGGAATCCCCGCGGGCACACTGATCGTCGCCGAGTCTGGCGTGCGGGACGTGGCCGACGTCGACCGGTTCGCCTCGGATGGGGCAGACGCCATCCTGGTTGGCGAGGCGCTGGTTCGCCACGACAACCCCGAAGACACCATCGCGGCGTTCCTCGACGCCGGCCGCAGCGCCCGACTGGCCGACCAGGACCAGCCGACCGCCTAACCACCGGTACGCAGCACACCACCACAACAGGACAGGCAAGCTCATGACCGATTCGCCACAGGCAGCCAACGCATCCACCGGGGTCACCACCGATACCGCCGACGCGTTCCTCGATCCGACGGCAAGCCTCCGCCACGCCCCAGGACCGTACTTCGGTGAGTACGGCGGCCGATGGATGCCCGAGTCCCTGATCGCTGCCCTGGATGAGCTGACCGACACCTTTGACAAGGCGAAGGCCGATCCCGAGTTCACCGCCCAGGTGGCCGAACTGAATCGCACCTATGCCGGCCGGCCGTCGCTGCTCACCGAGGCCAAGCGTTTCGCCGAGTATGCCGGGGGAGTCCGGATCTTCCTCAAGCGTGAAGACCTCAACCACACCGGATCCCACAAGATCAACAACGTGCTGGGTCAGGCTCTCCTCGCCAAGCGAATGGGTAAAACCCGGGTCATCGCCGAAACCGGTGCCGGTCAGCACGGCGTGGCCAGCGCCACCGCGGCGGCTTTGATGGGTCTCGAGTGCGTCGTCTACATGGGTGCCGAAGACTGCCGCCGTCAGGCGCTGAACGTTGCCCGGATGGAGCTGCTTGGCGCCACGGTGATCCCTGTGACCAGCGGGTCCCAGACGCTCAAGGACGCCATCAACGAGGCGTTGCGCGACTGGGTGGCCAACGTCGACACCACCCATTACCTCCTCGGCACCGCTGCCGGAGCGCACCCGTTCCCATCAATGGTGAGGTTCTTCCACGAAGTCATCGGTGAAGAAGCCCGCGAGCAGATGCTGGCGGAAACCGGCAAGCTGCCCGACGCCGTCTGCGCCTGCATCGGGGGCGGGTCCAACGCCATCGGCATGTTCCACGGGTTCCTGGACGACCCAGGGGTGGCCCTGTACGGCTTCGAGGCCGGCGGTGAGGGCGTCGAAACCGGCCGGCACGCCGCGACCATCACCCTCGGACGCCCGGGAGTGCTGCACGGCGCCCGCTCCTACCTGATGCAGGACGACGACGGCCAGACCATCGAGTCCCACTCCATCTCAGCCGGACTCGATTACCCTGGGGTGGGCCCCGAGCACGCGTACCTCGCCGACATTGGCCGGGTCAGCTACGAACCGATCACCGACGCCGAGGCCATGGACGCTTTCCGCGTGCTGTGCCGCAGCGAAGGAATCATCCCAGCCATCGAGACGGCCCACGCTCTGGCGGGTGCCATCAAGGTGGGCCAGCGGCTTGCCGCGGAGGGCGGGGATCCGTCCGAGAAGATTGTGCTGATCAACCTTTCAGGCCGGGGTGACAAGGACGTGGCTACCGCTGCCGAGTACTTCGACCTGCTGCCAGATGACAGCGCCGAAGCCGAAATCGGGAAAGACGGAGAACAGCTGTGACCACCCAGACCACGAGCAAAGCCGCCGCAGCAATCGACCGGGCACGAGACGCCGGACGCGCGGCCCTGATCGGTTACCTGCCTGCGGGCTTCCCCGACGTCCAGACCACCATTGATGCGGCGCTGGCAATGGCCAACAACGGCGTGGACCTGATTGAGATCGGCATCCCCTACTCCGACCCCGTCATGGACGGCCAAGTCATCCAGGACGCGACAGTGCAGGCCCTCAAGAACGGGTTCACCGTCGAGCGGATCTTCGACATTGTCGAGGGCATCACCTCCCAGACTGACGCGGCCGTGCTGGTCATGACCTACTGGAACCCGGTGATGCAGCTGGGTGTCCGCGAATTTGCCCGGCGCCTGCACGAAGCCGGTGGGGCGGGACTGATCACCCCCGACCTCATCCCTGATGAGGCCGGAGCGTGGATTGCAGCCTCCGACGAGTTCGGCCTGGACCGGATCTTCCTCGTGGCACCCTCAACCAGCCCCGAACGCATGGAGCGCACGGTCAAGGCGAGCCGCGGGTTCGTCTACGCCGTGTCGATCATGGGCATCACCGGCGCACGGACCGCAGTCAGCTCGGCGGCGCGCGCCGTCGTCGACGCCGCCCACGGCGCGGGTGCCGAACGCGCCTGCGTGGGCCTGGGAGTATCAACGGCGGCACAGGTCAAGGAAATCGCCGCCTATGCGGACGGGGTGATCGTGGGCACCGCCCTCGTTGCTGCCCTGCGCGACGGTGGCGTCGAGGCACTCTCGGAATTGACCAAGGATCTCAGTAGCGGAACGGGAAAGAGCTAACCCATGGGTATCGTGAGCACCATCGGGGCGCTTCCCCTCAGTATTCCGAGCCCGCCAGCCGAGTGGGCATCCTTCAGCCTTGGGCCGCTGACGCTCTACACCTACGCCCTATGCATCCTGGCCGGTATTGTTCTGGCACTGATGCTGACCGTTGCCCGCTGGAAGCGGTATGGCGGGAACCCTGACGTCATCTGGGACGTGGCCATCTGGGCCATCCCCTTCGGCATCCTTGGTGGACGGCTTTATCACGTGTTCTCCTCACCGGACGCCTACTTCGGACCGGATGGTGACCTCTCCCGCATCCCACGGATCTGGGAGGGCGGGCTGGGCATCTGGGGCGCCATCGCCCTGGGCGCCGTCGGTGCCTGGATCGGATGCCGCAGGTCGGGGGTCCGGCTCAGTGCGTTCGCGGACGCCGCCGCACCGGGAATCCTGCTGGCGCAGGCGGTCGGACGGTTGGGGAACTGGTTCAACCAGGAGCTCTTCGGCGCGCCCACCACGCTGCCCTGGGGCCTGGAAATCGACCCCGAGAACGCCAACTTCCCGGACGGCATGGCAGCCGACACGCTGTTCCACCCCACCTTCCTGTACGAAATGCTGTGGAATCTCGCCGGCGTCGCCCTCCTGCTGCTTCTTGACAAGCGCTTCGGCCTTCGCGGTGGCATGATGTTCTGGGCCTACGCCGCCTACTACACCGCCGGTCGGGTCTGGATCGAGGCCCTCAGGATTGACGACGCCGAGCTGGTCACCTTCTTCGGTGTCACCCAGCGCCTCAATGTGTGGACCAGCATCCTGGTCCTGATCGGCGCGATCGCTGTCCTGATTTATCTTGGGGTCAAGCGTAAAAGCACCGGCACCCAGTCGCTGTACCTTCCCGGGCGGGAACCAGCGGTCACCGACGAAACAGACGCCGACGGTGGGATCCACTCCCACCATGCGGACACAGAGGAAACGAATTCCACTACCCGTGGTAATCTCGTCGAAACAAACGGCAGCAAGGAAAACCTTCCCGAGACGGAAGTCACTCCTGACACGCCAAGGGAGAACGATTCCCGCCCCTAGCGTCCAGGGCCACCGCCCACCATGGACACCGCCACAGAGACGTGGCCCCGGCGCGCCGCAGACCACCCCTCGGGCGGAGTGCCGGTTATGGTCGGGCACACCAGTGCCCGTTTGTTCTGCAATCGTTGTCCCAGGAACCTCCGGAAAACGTCAGCCAAGCCATAGAATCTTGAATAAGTTCGTGTAGTGCGCAGCTCACGAAGCTGCAGACCTGGGGCCAAGGCCGTCCCCTCCCGACGCTCCATTCTGGGGGAAGGACTCTACCTATGAATGCTCCCATTTCCGGCAACTCCGCAGCCGGCAACTCCACAGCTGAGAACTCGGCGGCAAATGTATCGGCCGAGCACCAGCAGCACCCGTCAATCGTCGACGAGGTTGCCCCGGAGGCAACCGGCCCCGACGTCACCAGCCCTGGCGTCGAATCTCCCTTCGAGAGGTTCGCCAACATCCCCGAGGCCAAGGGACTGTATAACCCGGAGAACGAGAAGGACGCCTGCGGCCTTGCCGTGATCGCTACCCTCCGCGGCGAGCCCGGCCACGACATCGTCGACCATGCGTTGACCGCGCTCCGCAACCTGGAACACCGGGGTGCGGTAGGCGCCGACGAGGGAACGGGCGACGGCGCAGGCCTCCTCACCCAGGTGCCCGACGAGTTTTTCAGGGCCGTCGTCGACTTCGACCTCCCACCCGCCGGGCAGTACGCCGTCGGGACCGCTTTCCTCCCCGCCGCAGGCCGTGAGGAAGAAACCGCCCGTGCCGGGCTGGAAGCGATTGCCGAGTCCGAGGGACTCACCGTCCTCGGCTGGCGGGACGTGCCGATCCAGGCCGATCTGGTCGGCGCCATGGCCCGCGCCTGCATGCCCCATTTTGTGCAGCTCTTCCTGGCACCAGCCGGTGACACTGCAGACGCCGTCGATATTGATGCCCTGGCGTTCCGGGTCCGTAAGCGCGCCCAGAACAAGCTCGGCGTCTACTTCCCCTCGCTGTCCTCGAAGACCATGGTCTACAAGGGCATGCTGACCACCGCGCAGTTGGAACCGTTCTACCCCGATCTGTCCGACCCGCGGTTCAAGACCAAGCTGGGCATTGTCCACTCCCGGTTCTCCACCAATACCTTCCCGTCCTGGCCGCTGGCCCAGCCGTTCAGGACCATCGCCCACAACGGCGAGATCAACACGGTCAAGGGCAACCGGAACTGGATGCGCGCCCGCCAGTCGCAGCTCTCCCACAGCCTGCTCGGCGATGATCCGGAAGAGCTGTTCCCCATCTGCACGCCCGGGGCGTCGGATTCGGCGTCGTTCGATGAGGTCGCCGAACTGCTGATGCTCTCCGGCCGGCCCATCACCCACGCCATCATGATGATGATCCCGGAGGCGTGGGAAAACCACTCCACCATGGATCCGGCCCGCCGTGCGTTCTACCAGTACCACTCGATGCTGATGGAGCCGTGGGACGGCCCAGCCGCGGTGTCCTTCACTGACGGCACTCTCGTCGGCGCGGTCCTGGACCGCAACGGACTACGCCCCGCCCGCTACTGGGTGATGGAGGACGGGTTGGTGGTGCTCGCCTCAGAGGTGGGTGTCATCGACATCGAACCATCAAAGGTGGTCCACAAGGGCAGGGTGTCCCCGGGCAAGATGTTCCTCGTCGACACCGAGGAAGGCCGCGTCATCGAGGACCAGGAGATCAAGGCCGAAATCGCCTCCGCCAACCCCTGGGGTGAATGGGTCAAAGACAACCTGCTGCACCTGAAGGACCTCCCCGAACGCGAGCACGTCCTGCACACCAAGGCGTCCATCAACCGGCGCCAGCGCACCTTCGGCTATACGCAGGAAGAACTACGCATCCTGATCGGCCCAATGGCGAAGGCCGGCGCGGAACCGCTGGGCGCCATGGGATCCGACACCCCGGTGGCAGTGCTGTCCAAGCGCCCGCGGCTGCTCTTCGACTACTTTGTGCAGTCCTTCGCCCAGGTCACCAACCCGCCGCTGGACTCTATCCGCGAGGAACTGGTGACCTCACTGCGGGCCTCCATCGGCCCGAACGGCAACCTGCTCTCCACCAAACAGGTGCACTCCCGCCAGGTGGGGCTCAGCTTTCCGGTCATCAACAACGACGAACTGGCGAAGATCGCCAATCTCTCCAACGACGACGGCGAACGCATCGCCATGAAGGTGCGCGGCCTGTACCGGCCCGACGGCGGGGAAGCCTCCCTGCGGGCGCGGCTCACCGAGATCTGCGAGCAGGTCTCCAGCGCCATCAACAGGGGCATCCAGTACGTGGTGCTCTCGGACCGTGACTCGAACGCGCAGTGGGCACCGATCCCGTCGCTGCTGCTCACCAGCGCTGTCCACCATCACCTCCTGAAGAGCGCCAACCGGACCAAGACCTCCCTCGTGGTCGAAGCCGGCGATGTGCGCGAAGTACATCACGTGGCAGCGCTGATCGGCTACGGGTCTTCAGCGATCAACCCGTACCTGGCGATGGAGAGCTGTGAGGAGCTGGTTCGCAACGGTGACGTCACCGGCGTCACCGCCGAGCAGGCCGTCGCCAACCTGATCAAGGGGCTCGGCAAGGGTGTCCTGAAGATCATGTCCAAGATGGGCATCTCCACCGTGGGTTCCTACTGCGGCGCGCAGACGTTCGAAGCGCTGGGCCTCGGTCAGGAACTGGTCGACGAATACTTCCACGGCACCCAGACGCAACTCGGCGGCGTCGGCCTGGACGTGCTGGCGGCCGAAACGGCTGCCCGGCATGCCAGCGCGTACCCCGAGGATGGCATCGACGATCCGCACCAGAGCCTGGACAATGGCGGCGAATACCAGTGGCGCCGCGACGGCCCACCGCATCTGTTCAACCCCGAAACAGTGTTCCGGCTGCAGCATGCCACCCGGGAGCGGCGCTACGACATCTTCAAGGCGTACACCCGCGGCGTCGATGACCAGTCCAAGGAACTGATGACCCTGCGTGGGCTCCTCCAGTTCAAGGAGGGGGTGCGCGAACCGATTTCCATCGACGAGGTGGAACCAGTCTCCAGCATCGTCAAACGATTCTCGACCGGTGCCATGAGCTACGGGTCCATCTCCCAGGAAGCCCACGAGACGCTGGCCATCGCCATGAACCGGTTGGGCGGCAAGTCCAACACCGGTGAAGGCGGCGAAGATGTTGACCGGTTGCTCGATCCGGAGCGTCGTTCTGCCATCAAGCAGGTTGCCTCGGGCCGGTTCGGTGTCACCAGCCTCTACCTGACCAACGCCCAGGACATCCAGATCAAAATGGCGCAGGGTGCCAAGCCCGGCGAGGGCGGTCAGCTGATGAGCCAGAAGGTCTACCCCTGGGTAGCCCGGACCCGGCACTCAACCCCGGGGGTGGCGTTGATTTCGCCACCGCCGCACCACGATATCTACTCGATCGAGGATCTTGCCCAGCTGATCTACGACCTCAAGCGGTCCAATCCATCGGCCCGGGTGCACGTCAAGCTGGTCTCCGAAGTGGGGATCGGCACCGTCGCGGCGGGCGTGACCAAGGCCAAGGCCGACGTCGTCCTCATCTCCGGGCACGACGGCGGCACCGGTGCCAGCCCACTGAACTCGCTCAAGCACGCCGGAGTTCCGTGGGAGTTGGGCCTCGCGGAAACGCAGCAGACCCTGATGCTCAACGGGCTTCGCGACCGCGTGGTGGTCCAGGTGGACGGTCAGCTGAAGACCGGACGCGACGTCGTCATCGCAGCCCTGTTGGGAGGCGAGGAGTTCGGTTTCGCCACCGCCCCGCTGGTTGTCTCCGGCTGCATCATGATGCGCGTCTGCCACCTGGACACGTGTCCTGTGGGCGTGGCCACCCAGAACCCCGAACTGCGGTCCCGGTTCACCGGCAAGCCGGAGTTTGTGGTCAACTTCTTCGAGTTCCTCGCCGAGGAGGTCAGGGAAATCCTCGCCAGCCTGGGCTTCAGGAGCATTGAAGAGGCGATCGGCCACAGCGAATCACTCGATGCCCGCAAGGCCATCAACCACTGGAAAGCCGATGGGCTGGATCTGGATCCGATCCTGCGCGGCAACGAGTTCGGCGACGACGCTCCGATGCGCAATATGACCACCCAGAACCACGAGCTGGATCAGCACTTCGACCGGAAGCTCATCGAGATGAGCGCGGACGCACTGGAGAACCGTGCGCCGGTGAAGATCTCGGTTGACGTGGTCAACACCGACCGGTCGGTGGGCACCATGCTGGGACACGAGGTGACCCGACGGTTCGGTATCGAGACGCTGGCCACCGACACCATCGACGTGACGCTCACCGGGCAGGCCGGCCAATCGCTGGGAGCATTCCTGCCAGCGGGGATCACGCTGCGGTTGTTCGGCGACTCGAATGACTACGTGGGTAAGGGCCTCTCCGGCGGCCGGGTGATTGTTCGGCCCGACCGCTCCAACGTGTTCGCAGCCGACCGCAACGTGATCGCCGGCAACGTGATCGGCTACGGGGCAACCAGCGGCGAAATCTTCCTCAGAGGGCAGGTAGGGGAGCGCTTCCTGGTGCGCAACTCGGGTGCCACGGCGGTTGTCGAAGGAATCGGCGACCACGGGTGCGAGTACATGACCGGCGGGCAGACCCTGATCCTCGGTCGGACCGGCCGCAACTTCGGGGCTGGGATGTCCGGTGGTACCGCCTACGTGCTGGACCTGAACCGGCGGCGCATGAACATCCAGAGCCTTGAGAACGGCGAACTTCAACTCGTTGATCTCGACGCCGAGGATATCGAAATAGTGCGTCAGCTGATGATCAAGCATGTGGAAGAGACCGAATCGAACCTTGCAACGCACCTGCTGGAGAATTTCGATGACACGATCGCCCGACTGACCAAGGTGCTGCCGCGTGACTACGCAGCGGTCCTTGATGCGCGGGCGGCGGCCATCGAAGATGGGCTCGATCCCGACGGTGAAGAAGCTTGGACCCGAATCTTGGAGGTAACCGGTGGGTGATCCACGCGGATTCATGAAGGTACGCGAACGCCAGACCCAACCCCGCAGGCCAGTGCCAGTGCGGATTATGGACTGGAAAGAGGTTTATGAGGCGCAGGAAAAGGGTGTCCTCAAAGCCCAGGCCGGACGGTGCATGGACTGCGGTATCCCGTTCTGCCACCAGGGCTGCCCGCTGGGCAACCTGATCCCGGAATGGAATGACCTCACGTACCGTGACAAAGGTAGGGAAGCGATTGAGCGGCTGCACGCCACCAACAACTTCCCCGAGTTCACCGGCCGGCTGTGTCCGGCCCCGTGTGAGGCGTCCTGCGTGCTCGGAATCAACCAGCCGCCTGTGACGATCAAGCAGGTGGAGGTGTCAATCATCGATGAAGCCTTCGCCGAGGGCTGGGTCGAGGCGCACCCACCGGAGCGGCTCACCGACCGGACCATCGCCGTCGTCGGCTCAGGCCCGGCTGGTCTTGCCGTGGCGCAGCAGCTGACCCGGACCGGTCACACGGTCGCGGTCTACGAACGTGACGACAAGATCGGTGGACTCCTGCGCTACGGGATCCCCGACTTCAAAATGGAAAAGCACCATCTGGAACGGCGCCTTGAGCAGATGCGCGCCGAGGGCACCCGGTTCAGGACCGGTGTCGAGGTGGGCCGGGACATCAGTTGGGACCAGCTGCGGCGCCGCTACGATGCCGTCGTGGTGGCCACCGGTGCCACCATCCCGCGTGACCTGCCCATCCCTGGCCGGGAACTTGAGGGCGTCCACTTCGCGATGGACTACCTGGTGCAAGCCAATCGGGTGAGCGCAGGCGGCGTCGTCGAACAGCAGATCGACGCCGAAGGCAAGCACGTGGTCATCCTCGGTGGCGGTGACACCGGTGCGGATTGCCTGGGTACCGCGCACCGTCAGCGCGCAGCATCGGTGACGACGCTGGCAATCGGTCAACAGCCTCCGGCGGACCGCGCCGCGCACCAGCCGTGGCCAACGTTCCCGACCCTGTTCGAGGTTGCCAGCGCGCATGAGGAAGGTGGCGAGCGGACCTACCTCGCGTCCACCGTCGAATTTGTCGGCGAGAACGGCAAGCTGACGGCTATTCGCGTTGCCGAGACGGAGTTCGTGGAGGGACGCCGGGTGCCGAAGGCTGGCACCGAACGAAACATCCCGGCGGACCTGGTGTTCCTGTCACTCGGATTCACCGGACCCGAACCGGCCGGTATCACCGAGCAGGTGCAGGCCGAGTTCGACGAACACGGCAATATTGGCCGGGACGGTTACTACATGACCAACACTCCCGGGATTTTCGCGGCGGGCGATGCCGGCCGCGGACAGTCATTGATCGTCTGGGCCATCGCGGAGGGGCGCGCTTGCGCCGCGGCAGTGGATCAGTGGCTGATGGGGAAGACCAAACTGCCGGCACCGGTGGCTCCCACCGACCGAGCCATGGCAGTGCTCTGAGTGTACGAAGTCGCGAGCAGGCCGCCGCGCACCCAACATCATCTACTACAAGACGACTAGGCTAGGTTTCATGAGACGCGCAAAAATTGTTGCAACATTCGGCCCCGCAATCGCGAGCTATGAGAACACGGTGGCGGTGTTGAAAGCCGGTGTTGACGTTGCCCGGATGAACATGAGCCACGGCGATCACACGGTGCATAACCAGACCTACGAGTATGTGCGGCAGGCTTCGGAAGAGCTGGGCCGTCCGGTGGCGATCTTCGCTGACCTCCAGGGGCCGAAGATCCGCCTTGGTCGATTTGTTGATGGCCCGCATGTACTCGCTCCCGGCGACACCTTCACCATCACCACCGAGGACGTCGAGGGCACGCAGGACATTTGCTCCACCACCCACCTCGGACTGCCCAACGACGTCAATGTGGGCGACACCCTGCTCATCGACGACGGCAAGGTTGCCATGCGCGCAACTGAGGTCGACGGCACGAAGGTTGTTGCTGTCGTCACCGTCGGCGGCGCTGTATCAAACAACAAGGGCATCAACCTTCCCGGTGTCGCGGTGAGTGTGCCTGCGATGAGCGACAAGGATGAGGCCGACCTGCGGTGGGCCATCCAGCGTGGCGTCGACATGGTGGCACTGTCATTCGTGCGGAACGCGTCCGACGTCGTCCGCGTTCACGAAATTATGGACGAAGAGGGACGCCGGGTTCCGGTCATTGCGAAGATCGAAAAGCCCCAGGCGGTGGACGCCATCGAAGAGATCATCGACGCGTTTGACGCCATCATGGTGGCGCGCGGCGATTTGGGCGTGGAGCTGCCCCTCGAAGAGGTACCGATTGTGCAGAAGCGGGCCATCGAGCTCGCCCGTCGTTGGGCCAAGCCGGTTATTGTGGCAACCCAGGTGCTCGAATCGATGATCGACAACCCGCGGCCCACGCGTGCTGAGGCGTCTGACTGTGCCAACGCAGTACTCGACGGCGCCGACGCCGTCATGCTCTCGGGCGAAACCAGTGTGGGCAAGTACCCCATGGAGACCGTCCAGACGATGGCGAACATCATCGAGTCGACCGAGAAGCACGGTCTGGACCGGGTACCCCCACTGGGTAGCAAGCCCAAAACCCGTGGCGGTGCGATTACCCGTGCGGCGGTGGAGATCGCCGATCAGCTGGACGCGAAGTACATCTGTACCTTTACCCAATCGGGTGACTCGGCACGTCGCTTGTCGCGCCTGCGGCCCACCAAGCCGGTATTCGCTTTCACCCCGGTTCAATCAACGCTGAACTCAATGGCGATGATCTGGGGTATCCAGCCGATGCTCGTGGAGTTCGTGGAGCACACCGACCAGATGACCGCCCAGGTGGATCGGGTGCTGTTGGAGCAGGGCCTCGTGGAGCCGGATGACCTGGTGGTCATTGCTGCCGGGTCGCCTCCGGGGCAGGCAGGCTCGACCAACTCCATCAAGGTGCATAAGGTCGGCGACATTGCGGACGCCGGACAGCTCCCTAACGGTTACACTCCCAACAAGGAGAAGGTCGGTCCGTGGCCGGTCAAGAACAAGCTCAAATAGGTCTGTAGGTAAGTCAGCAGACACAGACCGGCTGCCGCGGCACAGATACGTGCTGCGGCAGCCGGTTTTTTGTGTCTACGCAGCTTTGTGCTGCCGGGGGCGCTGCTAGGTGTTTAGTTGACCTGGTTGATGATGGTTTCGGCGACCTCGCGCATGCTGAGGCGACGGTCCATCGAGGTCTTCTGGATCCAGCGGAAAGCCTCGGGCTCGGTGAGGCCCATCTTGGTGGTGAGTAGGCTCTTGGCGCGCTCCACGAGCTTGCGGGTGGCAAACTGTTCCTGCAGGTCCGAGACCTCATTTTCCAGTGCCTTGATCTCTTCGTGGCGGGAGAGGGCAATCTCAATGGCCGGGATCAGATCGGCTGGCGTGAACGGCTTGACCACGTAAGCCATGGCACCGGCGTCGCGTGCCCGCTCAACCAATTCCTTTTGGCTGAAGGCGGTCAGGAGAACGACGGGCGCGATGCGCGCCTTGACGATCTGTTCGGCTGCAGTGATGCCATCCATGACAGGCATCTTCACGTCCATCAGCACCAGATCGGGCTTGTGCTCCTTGGCCAGTTGGACGGCCTTTTCGCCGTTGTCGGCTTCGGCGACGACGTCGTATCCTTCGCCACGGAGGATCTCCACGATGTCCAGACGGATGAGAGTTTCATCTTCGGCAACAATCACGCGCCGCGCAACACCCGAGACGGTCGACTCGTTGGATTCAGACACAGGAGGCTCCTTGTTCAATCAATCAGATTTGCCCGGCAGGGCAGTGCCTTACCGGTTCACTAAAACAGCCTATCGGCATGTAGAGTAGTTTCGCGCACTGACGAAGACTTGAGTAGTTCATTTCATATCAGTCAGGGCGCATGTTGGCCCGAATGGCGGAATTGGCAGACGCGCTGCACTCAAAATGCAGTATCGAAAGATGTGTGGGTTCAAGTCCCACTTCGGGCACACGTTTCCCCTTGTCAGAGGCTGTTTCGCTCTCTGACTGTGCACAAACCGGCTCAGATGGTGAACACGGTGTGCCTGTTTCGGTGGGTGGGTTGCAATCGTCCTGTGGCGGGTTATCTCCTTTCTCTCCTGAAGCCCTTGCTGGCCTTCTTACTTCTTCATGGGGGAGTGGCGGGGAAGGTACATGACTTTAGTGAAGATTTTTCGAACGAGTTTTCCTCCTGGTGCCGTTCTGATAGAGGAATCACCGCTGGGCACGAGGGGCCGGAGTGCAACTTGGGGGACCGGGAGAAGTCCGAACTTTCGTGAGGAGATAAGCGACGGAGGAGCGCCGAACGAAAGTTTGGCCATCTCACGGCGCTTCGCGCCCTGGTTGCACGGAGGACCCGCCCAGCGATGATGGGGATCAGAATGACGCACAGCGATGATGCTTCTCCCCGATCTACCTGTCCCGGCAGGAAGAGGGTGAGCTGTTGGCCGTAGCCGGCCTTTATGAGTTCTGGCCCAATCCCGAGCTGCCCGAGGAGCATCCAGATAAGTGGTTGGTCACTGCCACTGTCATTACGACGTCGGCCACCGACGCGCTGGGGCATATCCACGAACGTTCACCGCTGATCATCCTCAAAGACCTCCAAGCGGACTGGCTGGACCCGGCGACCGCGGACAAGAACCAGGTCCGAGAGCTGGTCAGCTCCGTGCCCGAACCTCACTTGGTGCCGCGAGTCGTCGGCAAGGAAGTCGGCTCAGTGGGCCACAATGGCCCACAGCTCATCGAAATAGCCCAATAGCTGGCCATTCGCACTTGAGCCACCTAAGCGAGACAATTTCTCGGGCGGGGTATACGCGAGTCTCCTAGTCAGGGGGCACTGATGTCTTAACCGAGAGCCTGGTTAGAAACGTGCGTTGCGGTGGGGGACCGGCTTACGGGCGGGCAAGAACCCTCACCTTCAGGAGTACGATCTCAGGCATGAATGCTTTCGTTGTCCTGCAAAAGGTGCCGACATGAATGTTGAAGCAGCTGAATTACTTGCGATCTTGATTCCGATTGTCGTAGTACTTCTGATAATTGCGTTCGTGTTTTGGCGCAACCGGGACAGGAGAACAGAGCGGAAGCCGGGGGAGCCCTGGATACGTATCATCCCAAACAGACCGGACGGGGATTCAGGGCCATCTTTCCAGCAGCAGCAGCGGGCCGGGCTGGTTTTTCTGGTGCTGGTTCTTGTTGTATTCACCGTCCCCCCGTGGATACCAGCTTTGGGGTCCGGGGCGGGGCAGTGGGTTGTTCTTGCAGTTCAAGCTGTCGTCGTGGTGTCGCTGGTGGTGTTCCTGGTCCGTGTTGTACGGAAGCAAAGAAACGACTACTGGCGTGAACGGGGTCGAGAACGGATGTAGCTAGAAGGCTGTGACTGTTGGCCAGGAGCGGCGGTTAACTGCAGCCGGCGCACCGCAGAGCGAGTATGAACCCGAGGCGAGCCCCATAGCTAGTTTGCTGCTCAATAACGGATCAGTCAGTAGAAACCAAGTGGATGCAATCTGGAGCTGGATTGGTTCCAGGAATCACTCAGCCAAGTCATCGGTGATGCGGAAGCGGAACGCTTTTCTGTTAGCCTCAACTCGCTGAACGACTCAACCTAGCGTCTTGAACGTTCGGAAGCCCATCCCTAACCGGTCGCTTGAGAGTCAGAACTGAAGCTCCTCCGGGATGATGGCCATAGCCCGATCGGTGATCTCGAAGAACAGGTTCATTGCTGGCCCCTGGGGGTCGTCAGGTGGGACAAAATCGAGCCAGGTCTGCATTCGCGAAGACAGGTCAGCTCCAGAATCACTCCAGAACTCCACGCGATCCGGCAAGATGACGCCAGGCCGAACGTAGCCTTCGTGCTGGTGGAGCACAGCCCACGTGATCGAATCGGAGACTTCCTCCTTCGAACCTCGTTCCCGAAGTTGCTCCTGGACCTCCGCGAAGAGGATCCAATCACTCCAACCGCGGGAGAGGGTCTCAGGGTCAGGAACAACAACTACTGTCATGGGCCCTCCATAGAAATGCTCGCCTGCGAGTTATCATCAGCCTACCCAATCAGTGCCTACAGTGTGTTGCGGTTGGGGATGGCTAAATAGGGCGACAGGACCGCCAACTGAAGCTGCGATTAACCGCCATTCCTGGCTAACAGTCACAATTTGGCGGTGTTCTGCCAGTGGTAACTAGCGGCTCGGGTGCAACAAAAGGCGACGAAGAGATAAAGAGCGGGGCTCGGTAAATCCCAAAGCCCGGTAGAGATCAGTCGCCTGGGGAGTGGCATGCAGATCGACTACCTCAGCGCCTCTGCTATCCAGCCAGGACAGTCCGGTGGAGACCACCAATCGCGCGTATCCGCGACCACGATGTGTCGGTTCAACAAACACTGACGACATTGACCCGCTGAGCCCACGGGGAAACCCTGGGCCAGGTAGGCGTTCCTCTAGAGTTGCTATGGCGCACGCAGCGAGCAACCTTTTAGAAGTATTGGCAGAAGATCGGGACGATAGCTCGGCATCGATAACGAAGGCACCCAGCGTGCCACGACTGATCTGGGTAGCGATTGCTTCCTGCGCATTGGTGTACCACGACGTGTCTTCGATCTCCTCCGGTCGGCCCGCAGCACCAGCGCTAGCCATTGACCGAAACATCTCGTGTCGCATCCTCACCAGCTCGGGCGCGTCTTCTCGGTCCGCAATTCTCACCTTTATCGAATCGGTCATATAGACAATTGTGCCCATTGACTGGCGTTCCAACTTCATTCAGGTGCCCGCCGCGGTTCCTTCCGTGCGCTTAGTCGCTATAGATGGGCAGGCCGGGTCGAGCGCCTCGGTTTGATCTGGGCCCCTTACGGATCTAAGAAGGCCGCCATATAGTGCTCAAATCCACATCGAATCTTCCGACAGCTATCGGTATCGTAGGTTTCTGAGGTATGCGGGCTACGGAGCCAGGGTGAAGGGCAAAGTGAATGATGCTCTGCGCGCCGGTGGTTTCAATATTTGGCAACGCGCTCACCTTCGAACTGGAAAGGTTTGTTTATGGAGCTCACGAAGTACGGCCATGCGTGTGTCCGGCTCAGCGAACATGCCGACTCCATTGTTATCGATCCTGGAAGGCTTACTCCAGAACCGGAAGCCTGGGAGAACGCCCGAGCAGTGTTAATCACTCACGAACATTTCGACCACTTCGATGAAGAAGCCCTCGACGCCGCTCTAGCTGACGCGCCGAATCTGCGGATTATCACCTGCGCTGGTGTTGCTCAGAAGCTTGAGTCGTTTCCGCGCATCCGCGATCACGTGGAAGTGATGAAGGACGGCCAGACGGTCTCTGTGGGCAGCTTTCGAATAGCGGCCGTCGGTGCGTTGCATAACTACAGCCATCCGGATGCGAGTCCAGTCAACAATATTGGATTCCTCATTAACGACACCGTCCTTCATCCGGGCGATGCACTCACTGCTGTTCCTGCGCCGGTACTTCTCGCTCCTGGACAGGCACCCTGGCTTACTGTGCCGGACCTGGTGACCTACATCCGAGCGTCTCAGCGGGATCGCATCTACGCGATCCATGACGGATTGCTCAACCACTGGGGCCTTCAGGTATTGGACTCTGTCCTCGACCTCGAAGCCCAACGTGCAGGCATCGAAATCAGACGCTTGCACGTCGGAGAAACGGTTCATCTCTAAGCCCTTATCTTCCGGAGAAAATTGACGGAGCGGCTTGCAGGATGGCCTGATTGTAATGTACTCAGGCGGACAGCGATTGCTTCTGTCGGAGCCAGATATTTGCTCGGTCGATGGCCTGGTCGATCTCTTCCGCAGATCGACCATTAAGTATGGAGAACGCGACTTGTTGCAGCCGCGCAGTATTGAGTCTGACGGCTGCTCTATTCACTTCCGAAGTGCTGGCGATTAGGGGCAGCTTGTCCGGCCCATTCCATGCACCGATGCAAGCGAGGTCTGTGGAGCGGTCACTGCGAGAGGCTAGATCCCAATCAAGTACGCCAACAATACGATCCTGTTCCCAGAAAACGTTGTGCCCCCCAAGATCACCGTGAGAAAACACTTCACGGGCGGGTTCGAGGTTTGCTAGGGAGTTGATGGCATCGAACGCTCGCGTTTGAATGCTCTGATCAAGGCGAGGGATGACCTCTTCGCATTGAACCCGATACCAATCCGACCCACCACAAAAAGCCAGTGGTTCCGCAAGCAACTCATCGATCGGTTCGGTTGGGATGGACGATACCTGGGCAAGTAAATGTTCAAGCTCGTGAGGTTGACCCTCACCCGCTGGACAGGGTGCTCCAGGTATCAGCTCACTCGCGACAGCGGAAAGCCCGTCAAGTTCTACTACGGGGCCTAATGACCGCGGGAGGCTCAATCCGATAGACGTTGGAATCTTGTCAACGAGATCTTGTCGACGACGCATCGTGGCGGCCATATTCGAATCGCGTCCAACTCGAACGGCAGCGTGGTTATCGATCAGGACAACGATGTGAGCTGAGCCAATGTCCACAGTTGACCGACGTGCTGACTGGGCAGCCGGCGGCAGACAGCCGATAGCGGCATCCACAATGGCATTTAGTCCGTCATTCTCTATCTTCCCCATCATCCAAAGTAACAGGCGAAGCCCCCGAAGAGGGCAAGATCCCTTCGACCGTAGGTCCGAAATTGACCATTGCAAGCCGCCACTTCTTCCTATCGTTTAATTCTTGCCAGTTCGGCGGCGTTCAACTGTCGGTTAGCAGAAACAAGTCGTATGGCGGTCCGGTCCAGACCGTCACAGTGGGCCACTTCAACCTGTCATAGTCAAACTTCAGCGCGGCCGACCACGGAATGGATTCTGAACTCGGTGGAATAGAGCGAATCGCTGCCCGGAAAAGATGGTTTATTAGACGTGACCGCCGTAGGTGACTGGCTCTAGGGAAGTACGGCTTGCTTCCAAGTAGTTTGATGCTGCCTCACGTATTGAGAGGCGGCACGCCAGTGCTCGCCGTGTCCGTCGGCGTACATGGCGCCCCACGGCTGAAATCCTGTCCGATGGGATTCCTCCAGTAGCTCGTACATCGCTTGTGTCCGCTCGGTGATCGCTTCCGGGAGAGCCCGGCGTAGTTCGGTATCCGCGCCGTATCCGTCAACGAATGCTTTGAGATTTGCTGCGGCTTCTTCTACTGGTTGTCCTTCAAACATCGAACTAAACGATTGGGCGGCGTAGGCCAAGTCCCACAGCCGGGTACTGGGGCCAGCTCCGTCCCAGTCAATGAAGACCCACCGTTCTCCAATAATGAGGTTCCACGGGGCAAGGTCGTTATGACACATCAGATCCGGAGCTTTGGCCGGCAAGGGGAGGTTCCAGTCGACGCCGTGGGGGAGCGGGAAGGCTTCGCTTGCGTCGTGGATTTGTCGGACCAGTCGACCAACCCGGGTCAGGGCATCCAGGCTGAGAGGGAGCTGGTTTAGTGCCAGGTCACCGTCAATGTATTCGACGACGTGTCGATTGTCGGAGTCCTGCCCCAAGGGTTTTGGCACATCTGTTCCTGCCTCACGAAGCGCCTGCAAATAGCCTTGTACTGCTGCGGATTTTTGCTGCCAAGGTTTCCGCACTGTTTGTCCGACGCGAACAACACTGTCCGAAGTATTGCCGCCTGTTAGCTGCTCATCATCACTCACACCCGAAGCCTACTTTTCCCAAGATGCACCACCAACATAGCAATTGAGAAAATGTCTCGACCTGCGTCCGGTAACGATGGATTCAGAGACACCGGCGAGTGAGACACGACGTGTGGAGTTGATCGGTTATTGGCGGCGTTTTTTTGATCAATAAATGACGCAATTTACTCATCAGCTGATCTTCTTTGGCCAGGTAGGGTCTTGGATGTGATCTCAACGCCAAGCCATGATCGAGCGAGCTTCACGGCACCGCTGCGCCAACAATTTGACTCATTCCTCGACGACCACCGCCGAGCCATCTATGCCTGCCTGGATGGCATGACTGAGGAAGAAGTCCGCCGCCAGTTGGTTCCCTCTAAGACGACCTTGTTAGGTCTCGTTAAGCACGCCACCTTTGTTGAACAGGTGTGGTTCAACGAAGCGATCACAGGCCGTTCACGCAAAGAAATTGGTTGTCCTGTGGGGCCAGACGAGTCATTTGAATTAGAACCAGGCGACACCATTGATGCCGTTCGGGCTGTCTACCGCCAGGTCTGCACTGTCTCTCGTGATACCGCAGCAGGCCTGGAAATTGACGATCTAGTGAGCGGCAATCATCGAGGGCCGCTACCGATGCGGTGGATCTACCTTCATGTCCTCCGCGAGCTGGCCCAACACTGTGGTCACGCCGATATCTTGAGAGAACAGATCATATTGGACCGGAGCGGCGCCTGATTAGATGGTTTCCATGAAGGAGATTTTCGTTGTCACCCATCCAGAGGCCACTCACCATGTAGAGAACCGGGTAGGTGGCTGGTTTGACTCGCGGCTTACCGAACGCGGGCGAGATCAAGCGGAGCAGATCGCACAGGCCCTTTCCAACCTCGTGGAGACCAGAGTTGCGCTTTACACGTCAGATCTTCGCCGCACTCGGGAAACCGCTGCCATTGTCGGATCCGTCCTTGATGTTGCTCCTCAGGAGCTGACCGCCCTGCGCGAAAAATCCTATGGCGAGGGTGATGGCATGCCTGACGCTCTATTCCGGGAACGATTCATTCCACCCCCACCGAACGGGGAAAGGATGGACCATGATGAAGGTCTGGCAGGCGCTGAGACCAAAGCGCATTGGGCGAGCCGAGTCTTCTCCGGAATGGACACCATAATGAGAGACCCTGCACCCCAGAAGGTCATCGTTACCCATGGAGGTTCCGCAACCTTAGCGATTGCTCACTGGATTGGTATGCCTCTAGACTCACTCGATACTGTGAGCTTCCACCTCGACTCAGGCAGTATCACTCACCTTCGGGAAGACGATTATTTCCACAACCACGCGGTGGTCACGCTGAACGAAACCGGTCATCTTTCCGCATGACCGGATGAAGACCCCCAGATCGTGGTCCTCGCGAAATGGTTGGACTGATCTTTGGATGCTGCCCGCAACGATGGTTCGGGTGATGCTTGTGGGCGACAAGACAAATGGAGCAACACGCCGAGCGAGTTGTCTCGTTATTCGTGCCCGTTTGGGATGGTGCCGTACCTACGTTTGTGTGATTACCTCCAAACGGTGCCCCATCCGGAGATCCGCTCGTCGAGGCTGGCCCGCCGTGCAGGACCCGTAGCAGGCCCATTCCATTTTTTGAATGTAACGCCCCCAGCAGTTCCCCTCGGCCGGCATCAGTAAAGTGATAACCATGGAACCGGACGTTCGTGATCAGCCGACAGTCAGGCGCGCAAAGGTTACCGATCTGTTTGTCCTGAGTTGGAGCATCTCGCTGGCATTAGGCCGGGGGGACTGCTGAAGGTTTAGTTGACAGCTGGGGTTGATAGTTTGCTATGCGGCAGCGACCGCGTTGTTTATTGTCTCAAACTCGATCGGGGTTAGCTGGCCGAGGGTGCGTTGCCGGCGTTTTCGGTGGTAGGTCCGCTCGATCCAGGTCGTGATGGCGAGCCTGAGCTCGGCCCTGGTTTCCCACCGTTTCCGGTTCAAGACGTTCTTTTGCAGCAGCGAGAAGAACGATTCCATCGCAGCATTGTCACCGCACGCGCCCACCCGTCCCATCGATCCGCTCAGCCCATAGACGTGCAGGGCGGAGACGAATTTCCTAGATCTGAACTGGGACCCTCTATCGGAGTGAACTACCGTACCCGCGGGTTTTCTGAACGAAACGGCATGGTCCAAGGCCGCTACTGCCAGGGACGCTTTCATCCGCCCGTCCATGGAATACCCGACGATCCGGTTCGAGTGCAGATCTTTGATGGCACAGAGGTAAAGCTTGCCTTCGTCCGCTTGAATTCTAGGCATCGTCGCAACACCCTGAGATTCAGGGAGCATGTTGTGGTCGGTCGACCTCGTGGAAAGCAGAACCTGCAGTACATGGCGAAGGAGTGGGAGGAGTTCTTTCATCGTTTGGATCGTGGGGGCACGATTCGTGCTGTCGCGGCCGAGCTCGGGCTGAGCGTCGACTCCTGTTACCGGTGGCGCAGCGAGGCGCAGCTGTCCACACCTCGCGTGAAGAACCGGTCGTACACGGCTGAGGACAAAGCCGAGTTCTTCCGACGGCTGAAGATCAGTGGAAACGTGTCGCGGGTGGCGAAGGAACTCGGCTTTGTCCGGGTCACCTGCTACAAATGGGCGCATCGGGCCGGGATCTTCACAGGCACGGATACCCGCGCTCAGCGGGCACGGTTTCTCGATCTCCGAGCTGCCGGGGTGAATCGGGCCGCGGCGGCCAGTCAAGTCCAGGTCGACAAACGGACCGCGGCAGACTGGGACAAGGGCATCACCCAGATCACTGGCGGACGCCGCTACCCGGACGGGCGTGTGGTCCGCTACGCCCAAGCGGCGATACTGGCAAATGTGAAGTCACCGCGCACCACCTACACACGAGGGACACCAGTTGATTTGGTGCGACTCGAGACCGTTGTAGATGCCCGTTACCTCAGCCTGGTTGAACGCGAGCAGATCCACGATCTGCGTAGGAGCGGCCAGTCGATGCGTGCCGTCAGCCGGGTGCTGGGCCGCAGCCCGTCGACGATCAGTCGAGAGTTAGAGCGCAACGCCTCCCTAACGATCGGCTACCTGCCTTATGCGGCGCACCGTACCGCTGCAGCACGCCGGCCGCGGCGCAGGTCCCGCAAACTCGACGAGGGGGCTCTGCGCGCCTATGTTGAGGTGAAGCTTCGGAAGCGGTGGTCACCGGAACAGATCAGCCACCGGATCGTGAAGGAGTTCCCCGACGACGGGAGGATGCGGGTGAGTACCGAGACGGTCTATCAAGCGATCTACATTCAGGGCCAGGGCGCACTCAAGCGAGAGATAGCAGCCTCGATGCGCCGCGGGCGGACAAGAAGGAAACCCCGCCGTGATTCCGCCCACCGAACCAGGCGTTTCATGGATCCCATGATTTCCATCGCTGAGCGCCCAGCCGAGGCCGACGATCGGGCAGTGCCCGGGCATTGGGAAGGCGATCTCATTACCGGCGCCCTGAACCAATCGGCGATCGGAACTCTTGTTGAACGCTCCAGCAGATTCGTCTCGCTCGTGCACCTCGAGCACGACCACACCGCTGAAACCGTGCGCGACGGGCTGGTGAAGACCGTGATCCAACTCCCTGATGCCTTACGACGATCGCTAACTTGGGACCAAGGAGCCGAGATGTCCGAACACGTCTCGTTTCAAGTCGCGACCGACATGGACGTCTATTTCTGCGATGCCGGCAGTCCTTGGCAGCGCGGCAGCAACGAGAATACCAACGGCTTGTTGCGTCAGTACTTCCCCAAGAGCACGAGTCTCTCGACCCACACCGCAGAAGATCTTCGAGCAGTTGCCGCTGAACTCAACGAGCGGCCACGCAAGTCCCTGGGCTGGGACACCCCGGCAGAGCGCCTGCATGCTTTACTGGAACTCACATAGCGAGCCGGTGTTGCGACGATGCCTAGAATTCAAGCCGTGGGGTGTTCGGTGATGTCGGTTAACCATTTCTGGTTCGACGCCGCCGCAGTGAAGTCCCGATCGATGAGGTCATCGTGGACCGGCGGGCCGGTCTTGATCCCGGATCTGCGCCGACGGTGGATCACCGACAGGATGCCATTTGCTGAACACAGCCGCCAGATCCTTCGTTCACTCACCACCTGGGCGCTGGCGTTGATTTCATCGGCGATGAACCGGTACCCGAACGCAGGGTCATCACGGTGGTGATCTATGGCGGCGTTGATCAGATGTGCTTCCTCCCAGTCCCGGGCCGAGATGGGGTTCGCGGCCCACAGATAGTAGGCCTGTCTGGAGAAGTTCAATACCCGGCAGGACACTGCAACAGGAACCCTGACAGGGGCGTCCTGGGCAGCTAATTCACGGACCAGCGGGTACATCATTTTTTTGGGTTGATGTCCCTGGATAAGTAGGCCACGGCACGGCGCATCACTTCCGCTTCCTGCTCCAATAACCGGATCCGCTTATTGGCCTCTCGGAGCTTCACGGAGTCATCGGACACGGCCCCGGGGTTCGCCCCGTCTTCGCGGTCGGCGATTTTCAGCCAGCGGTGCAAAGCCGCAGGTGAGACACCGAAGTCCTTCGCGATCTGGGTAATGGGCGCTTCGCCCTTTCGGGCCACCGCGATAACGTCACGGCGGAACTCTTCAGGAAAGGCTTTAGGCATGATGAACATCCTTCCACCAGCAAGGACCAAATCCTCACAGGCAAAGTGTCAAGCAAACCTTCAGCAGTCCCCACTCCTACGATCCAAAGTGCCCCGGTCAACATGAAGACGGCAGTGCCTCGAAGCTTACGGGTACCCTTGCAAAGCGAATAAGCTGGGCTGTCATGGCACGAGTTCTAATCACGGGCATGGCTGGAGCGGGGAAAACAACTGTGTTGGAAGAGTTGTCCCGGCGAGGCTACCGAACGATCGACACGGACTACGACGACTGGGTACTCCCGGACCACACCTGGGATGAACCACGCATGTCGGCACTTCTCGCGTCCAGTATGTCCGTGGTTGTCTCGGGCACTGTCGAGAATCAGGGACGTTTCTATGACCGTTTCGCCGTTGTTGTTCTCCTGAGCGCACCAGTGGACGTTCTGATCGACCGAGTCGCGGGTCGTGTGAACAACCCTTATGGCAATTCACAGGATGATCAGGCCGCGATACGTCGAAATGTACTCGACGTTGAACCGCTGCTCCGCAACGGCGCAACGCTTGAACTCGACGGTCGTCGGTCAGTCCCAGACCTAGCGGACGAGATTGAACGCCTCATTGCCGAGCACCCAATGAGAGAACGAGGAGTATAGGTGGGACCGGAGGAAGCCGTGAGCCTCGCTATCGAAGTTGCCGAAAAAGGGTTACATGCAGGCGAAATGCCGATAGGCGCACTCGTCTTAGCTGGAGGCGAAGTCATTTCTAGGGCCTTCACCCAGGAGCAGTTGCTTAGTCGCAAGGTGGTCCATGCCGATCTAATGGCGATGCTGGAAGCCGATAAAAAGATTGGCCTTAACCGCTCAATGAACCGTCCCGGGAATCATGCCGCCAAAAAACAAGAGGGACGATTTCCGGGAAGGTTTGGTTTTTTGTTTTCCCTCCTCCGAACACCACAAGAAGGGGGATT
>NZ_JBTNDW010000017.1:0-53700 GCF_054510775.1 Arthrobacter sp. TMT4-20
GTGCCGGCATCCGTGTGCAACACGGCTGCCGGCGCGTTCGGGGGTGGGGCTAGGGTTTGAGCAGTACCTTGATCGCGCGGCGCTCATCCATGGCCTGGTAGGCTGCCGCTGCTTCTTCGAGGGGCATCTCGACGTCGAACACTTTGCCCGGGTTGATCTTCCCGGCGAGGACGTCGGCCAGAAGCTCGGGAATGTAGGTGTGGGCCGGGGCCATGCCACCGCCCACGGTGATGTTCTTCGAGAACAGCAGGCCGATGGGCAGTTCGGCGCCGCCGGCGGGAACACCAACAAACCCGAGGTTGCCGCCGGGCCGGGTGCTGGCGAGCGCCTGCTCCATCGACTCCTTGGTACCCACACACTCAAGCACCGAGTCGGCCAGCACTCCCCCCAGCAATTCCCGGACTTTCTCCACGCCGGCATCGCCACGTTCGGCGACGATGTCGGTGGCGCCGAACTCGCGGGCCAGCGCCTGCCGATCCTCGTGCCGGGACATCGCGATAATGCGTTCCGCGCCGAGTCGCTTTGCGGCGAGCACACCGCACAGCCCGACGGCGCCGTCGCCGACCACCACCACGGTGCGGCCTGGTCCGACCTGGGCGCTGACCGCGGCATGGTGGCCCGTGGACATCACGTCGGAAAGCGTCAGGAGGCTGGCGGTCAGCGCCCGGTCGGGGTCGGCCACGCCATCTACCCGGCGCAGGGTGCCGTCCGCCTGGGGGACGCGGACCGCCTCACCCTGGGCGCCCTCGACGTAGTGGCCGAACTCGTCGTCGCCGCCCCAGGAGGTGAGGTGGTCGCACGCCACCGTCACACCATTGAGGCACTGGGGACATTTGCCGCAACTGTCGACGAAGGGGGCAATCACGAAGTCGCCCACCGCCAGGTCTGTAACTTCGGTGCCGATCTCCTCGACGACTCCGACAAATTCGTGCCCGATCGCGCGGGTGCCGCGGTTCTTGCCGATGCCGCGGTAGGGCCAGAGATCCGAACCGCAGACACAGGAAGCGGTGACCTTCACGATGGCGTCGGTCGGACGCTTGATCGTGGGGTAGTCGCGGTCCTCAACCTTGATGTCGCCGGGACCGTGAATGATGGTGGCACGCATGCATACTCCTCAAACTGGGATGTAGGGGTGTTCAGTTAGCCTAACGCGGCCGTCACGCCCCGAATTCCAGCGCAACTGCTCACCAGCCCCGAGGACAGAAAAGGCCCCGGCGGCTGGACTAATCCAGCTGCCGGGGCCCTCCGCTGCAGGAATTACAGTCCCGCGTACACTTCGCGGAGCAGTTTGGCGGTCTCGGACGGCGTCTTGCCGACCTTCACGCCTGCAGCCTCAAGGGCTTCCTTCTTGGCCTGAGCCGTACCCGCTGAGCCGGACACAATGGCGCCGGCGTGGCCCATGGTCTTGCCCTCGGGTGCGGTGAAGCCTGCCACATAGCCGACAACCGGCTTGGTGACGTTGGCTTTGATGTATTCGGCGGCACGCTCTTCGGCGTCGCCACCGATTTCGCCGATCATGACGATGGCCTTGGTCTCGGGGTCCGCCTCGAACGCAGCAAGTGCGTCGATGTGGGTGGTTCCGACGATGGGGTCACCGCCGATGCCGATGGCGGTGGAGAAACCGAGGTCGCGCAGCTCGAACATCATCTGGTAGGTCAGGGTGCCTGACTTGGACACGAGGCCCACGCCACCCTTACCGGTGATGTTCGCCGGGGTGATGCCGACCAGGGACTCCCCGGGCGTGATGATGCCTGGGCAGTTGGGGCCGATGATCCGGGTGACCTGGTTGCCGTCGGCGTCGACCTTGGACTGGGCGAGGGCCCAGAACTCGGCCGAGTCCTGCACGGGGACGCCCTCGGTGATGATGACGACGAGTCCGATGCCGGCCTCGATGGCCTCGATCACCGCGTCCTTGGTGAAGGCCGGGGGGACGAAGACGATCGACACGTCGGCGCCGGTTTCGGTCATCGCTTCGCTGACCTTACCGAAGACCGGCAGGGTGACGTCACCGTGGGTGACGGTGGTGCCAGCCTTGCGGGCGTTGACCCCACCGACCACCTGGGTGCCGGCAGCGAGCATCAGCGCGGTGTGCTTGGTGCCTTCGCCGCCGGTGATGCCCTGCACAATGACCTTGGAGTCTTTGTTGAGAAAAATTGACATACGTTATTCCTTAATCCTTTGGACCCGGCAGAACACTAGCCGGGGAGTGCAGGCTCGATCAGCGGGCGGCGTAAGCCAATTCGGCGGCCTTGTCGGCGCCTTCATCCATGGTGTCGGCGAGGGTGACCATTGGGTGGTTCGCCTCGGCGAGAATGCGGCGGCCTTCCTCAACGTTGTTGCCGTCGAGGCGGACTACCAGTGGCTTGTTTTCCTTGTCGCCCAGGATCTGGAGCGCTTCGACAATGCCGTTGGCGACCGCGTCACACGCGGTGATGCCACCGAACACGTTGACGAACACGCTCTTGACCTGAGGGTCGTTCAGGATGACGTCGAGTCCGGCAGCCATCACAGCAGCCGATGCTCCACCGCCAATGTCCAGGAAGTTCGCTGGACGCACATTGCCGTGGGCTTCGCCGGCGTACGCGACGACGTCGAGCGTTGACATGACCAGACCGGCACCGTTGCCGATGATCCCCACTTCACCGTCGAGCTTGACGTAGTTGAGGTCGTTGGCCTTCGCCTTGGCCTCCAGCGGGTCAGCCGAGTCCTGGTCCTCAAGCTCGGCGTGGCCGGCCTGACGGAACGCAGCGTTCTCGTCGATGGTGACTTTGCCGTCGAGGGCAATGATCTCGCCGCTTCCGGTCTGCACCAGCGGGTTGACCTCCACCAGGGTGGCGTCTTCTGAGACGAAGACGTCCCACAGCTTGATGATCGCGTGGGCAACACCCTCGCGCAGCTCGGGAGCGAACCCTGCGGTCTCCACGATCTCGTTGGCCTTCGCCTGGTCGATGCCCACAGCGGGGTCGACGGCGATGCGGGCGAGCGCTTCGGGACGCTCAACCGCGAGCTGCTCAATTTCCACGCCGCCTTCCACCGAGCACATGGCCAGGTAGTTGCGGTTGGACCGGTCCAGCAGTACCGAGAAGTAGTACTCCTCGGCGATGTCAGCGCCCTGCGCGATCATCACCTTGTGAACGGTGTGGCCCTTGATGTCCATGCCAAGGATGTCCGAGGCGTACTTGAACGCCTCATCGGGGGTCTTTGCGACTTTGACGCCGCCCGCTTTACCGCGGCCTCCAACTTTGACTTGAGCCTTGACGACGACGACACCGCCAATTTTCTCGGCTGCCGCCTTTGCTTCCTCGGGGGTATGCGCCACGATGCCGGCGAGCACGGGTACTCCGTGTGCCTCAAAAAGATCGCGCGCCTGATATTCGAACAGATCCACAGGCCAGTGTCCTTCTACGTCGAAGTAGGTTTACACAGGGAACTTTAGTCCCTTGGCGTTCAGCGCCTTTCACAGACTACCCGTTTAGTGACCAAGGCCACAGTTCTATGGTTTGTAGAAATGTAACCTGATGAGCTAATGAACTACCCCGTCTTGGTCAGCGGCGCATACCTCAGCAGGAGGCGCTTCTCGCCACCGTCGAACGACACTTTCGCCACCGTCTTGTCGCCCGCTCCCTCGACGGCCAGAATGGTCCCGTTGCCGAAGCTGGTGTGGTTGACCTTGTCCCCCACCGCAACTGAGAGCACCTCTTTCTGTGGTTGCACACGCCCGACGACGGTTGCCGACCGGGTGGGCAGCCCGCGCCCGGTGTCGTCGCCGCCCGCGGCACCGGCCCCCCAGTAGGATCCGCTGAACCGGTTGTTGCCTCCGATTGCTGCGCCCCCGGACCAGACCGGCCCGGATGCGCCTTCCCGCTTCCACTTGATGAGTTCGCTGGGCACTTCGCCGACAAATTGCGAGGCAGGGTTGTACTGGCTCTGACCCCACATGCTGCGCACCTCGGACCGGGTGATGTAGAGCCGTTTCCGCGCGCGGGTCAGCCCCACGTAGGCGAGCCGGCGTTCCTCGGCCAGCTCCTTTGGGTCGGTAGCTGAGCGCTGATGCGGGAAGATGCCCTGCTCCATGCCGGTCAGGAACACCACTGGAAATTCGAGCCCCTTGGCCGTGTGCAGGGTCATCAGGGTGACCACACCCAGCCGTTTGGCTTCGGCGACCGCCTGTTCCACCTCGGCAGCCGACCCTTCGGGCGCCGAGGGGATCTGGTCGGCGTCAGCCACCAGCGAGACCTGCTCCAGGAAGTCGCCGAGTGTTCCGTCAGGGTTTTCCTGTTCGTACTCGCGGACCACCGCCACCAGTTCCGCAAGGTTTTCCACCCGCGACTCGTCCTGCGGATCGTTGCTCAGCCGTAACTGTGCCAGGTAGCCGGTCTGCTCCAGCACCGCTTCCAGTGCCGCGGAGGCACCCGACCCGTCGGCCACCTCAGCGAGATCATCGATGAGCTTCACGAAGCCGTTCACTGCATTCAGTGAGCGGGTCGCCAGGCCCGGCGCCTCGCCGGCCCGGCGGAGTCCTGCCATGAAGGACATCCGCTCCCGCTCGGCGAGCGCCGCGACGGCGTATTCGGCCCGGTCCCCGATCCCGCGCTTCGGTTCGTTGAGGATTCGGCGGAGGTTGACGACGTCGTCCTGGTTGACCAGGACCCGCAGGTAGGCGAGCGCGTCCTTGATCTCCTTGCGCTCGTAGAAGCGGGTGCCGCCCACCACCTTGTACGGCAGACCTACGCGCATCAGGATTTCCTCAATGGAGCGGGACTGCGCGTTGGTCCGGTAAAAGATCGCCACGTCGCCAGGACGAAGGTCATCCTCATCCTGGAGGCGGTCGATCTCCTCGGCGATAAACCGGGCTTCCTCGTGCTCGTTTTCGCCCACGTACCCGACGATCGGTTCGCCATCACCCTCGGCGGTCCACAGTTTTTTGTCGGGCCGGTCCGGGTTACGGGAAATCACCGCGTTGGCTGCGCTCAGGATGGTCTGGGTGGATCGGTAGTTCTGTTCCAGCAGGATGGTGCGCGCATTGGGATAGTCGTTCTCGAACTCGACGATATTCCGGACGTCGGCACCCCGAAACGCGTAGATCGACTGGTCCGAGTCGCCGACCACCGTCAGTTCGGCGAGCGGAATGGCTTCCCCGTTTTCGCTGGGGTCCTCCGTGATGCCAACAATTTCCCGCACCAGGGCGTACTGCGCGTGGTTGGTGTCCTGGTACTCGTCCACCAGGACGTGCCGGAACCGGCGGCGGTAGTAGTCGGCCACCCCGGGGAAGGCCCTGAACATGTAGACGGTCTGGGCGATCAGGTCATCGAAATCCATCGCGTTGGCCTGACGCATCCGCTGCGCGTAACCCTTGTAGACCTCGGCGACTGCCTGCTCGAACGGGTCCGAGTAGTTGGCTGAGCTGGCGTAGCTCTCCTCATCGATCAGTTCATTCTTCAGGGCCGAAATTTTGTGCTGGATGGATTTGGGCGTGAACCGCTTGGGATCCAGATCCAGCCCCTTGGCCACCAGGGTGACGAGCCGCAGCGTGTCGGCTGAATCGTAGATGGAGAAGTTGGAGTTCAGCCCCACGGAGGCTGCCTCCCGCCGCAGGATCCGCACACAGGAGGAGTGGAAGGTGGAGATCCACATGCGCTTGGCGACGTCGCCGACCAGGCCTTCGATGCGTTCGCGCATTTCGGCGGCGGCCTTGTTGGTGAAGGTGATTGCCAGGATCCCACCGTGGTGGGCCCTGCCCATGGCCAACAGGTAGGCAATGCGGTGACTGAGCACCCGGGTTTTGCCCGAGCCGGCGCCCGCAACGATCAGTAGCGGCGACCCGCTGTGGCGGACGGCTTCTTCCTGCTGCGGATTCAGGCCCACCAATAGTTCCCGTGCGCGTGCATCGTCCCGGCGCCCGCCGCTGGAGTGCGGCACGTCAGCGGAACCGTCCGCCGGGTCGGCGGCTGCAGGGCGCGCCGACGACGTCGCGCGCCGCCCTGAACTGGCGGGAGTGGAGCCGAGGTGTGGGTCGAAAAGCATATCCATGGTGCCACCAAGTCTAGTTGCTGGCACCGACGAAACCGGTTGGGCAACCCCACCTCACACCCAAACGCCCGCCGGTTCAACGGAACCGGCGGGCGTTTGAACGCTAGATCGTGATGGCGATTACGGCTTGGCTTCTTCGATATCGTCATGGTCGATACCGAGTTGCAGCAACGTGCCGCTCTTGCGGTCGGCCAGGTAGGCCTTCATCTCGCGCTTGATGACCGGCAGCAGCATGTACACACCGAGCAGGTTCACAAAAGCACAGACGAACAGCGCGGCGTCGGCGAAGTTCAGGACCTGGGCGAAGGTCAGGACGGTGCCGACGACGGTGAAGAAGAGGAACACGCACTTGTAGATGATTTCGGACACCTTGCTGCGTCCGAAGAGGTACTCCCAGGCCTTCAGCCCGTAGTACGACCAGGTAATCAGGGTGGAGAAGGCGAACAGGGCAACAGCGATGGCCAGCACAATCGGGAACCACGAAATGACCGATTCGAAGGCATCCGAGGTGAGGATCACGCCGTCGGGAGCGCCGTCGCCGGCCTGCACCTGGTCGATTCCGGCCTGCAGGCTTGGTGCACTGGCAATCACAATCGTGAGTGCGGTCATGGTGCAGATGACCACCGTGTCGATGAACGGTTCGAACATCGCGACGAAGCCTTCACTGACCGGACGGCGGGTCTTGACTGCCGAGTGGGCAATTGCTGCGGAGCCCAGGCCGGCCTCGTTGGAGAATGCAGCACGCTGGAAGCCGACGATCATGACACCAATGAAGCCGCCTGCCATACCGGCGGGGGCGAAAGCACCCTCGATGATGGAGCCGAAGGCCGCTGGGACGTTGCCGATGTTGACGACGATCACGAAGAGGCAGGCCGCGATGTAGACGGCTGCCATGGCGGGGACGAGCCGGCTGGTGGTGGCACCGATTGATTTGATGCCGCCGAGGATCACTGCGCCGACAAGTGCGGCGAGGACAATGCCGAAGATCAGGGCAGCGCCCGCGCTGCCGAGGAATCCGTCGTCGCCGCCGGTGACGTTCTGCACCTGGGCGAAGGTCTGGTTGGCCTGGAACATATTGCCACCAGCCACACCGAAGATGAGGATGGCGACGGCAAAGATACCCGTCAGGATCTTTGCGGGCAGTCGGCCAAACTTCTCGAAAGCGATGGGGAGGTATTTGAACGGCCCGCCGCTGACGGTGCCGTCAGGGTGGACCTCGCGGTACTTCACCCCGAGGGTACATTCAGCGAACTTAGTGGCCATACCAAGCAAACCGGCCAGGATCATCCAGAATGTTGCGCCAGGCCCGCCGAGGGCCATAGCCGCGCCGACACCGGCAATGTTGCCAAGTCCGACCGTGCCGGACAGCGCTGAGGTCAGGGCCTGGAAGTGAGGGACCTCTCCCGGGTCGTCCTTGGAGGAATACCTGCCGCGGACCACTTCGTAGGACACCTTGAGGTGCCGGAACTGGGCAAAGCCGAAGTAGATGGTGAAGATGATGCCCGCGGCGATCAGCCACGCGACAACTATAGGAAAGCTGACCTCCCCAATGGTGATGGGGAAGAACACGATGTTGGAGAACACCTCGGTTACGGGAGCGAAAACCGAATCAATCGCATCCTCGACCGCAGCGAGCCAGCCAATTTCATCCGCAACGCTGGTCATAGGTAGTGCCTGGTTAATTGCCATTCATCTAAACAACCGCAAACCGTGGTGTGTTTGCAATCACAGATGCTTCGAATGGCATATTTGTCACCAAAACGTGATGTAGTTCACAGTTTATCGTCAGTTCGACATGGTGGGATCTGATTTCATCCGGACAGCTGGGATAATCACTCCATGTCCAAGACCCGAGCGCAGATCGCCAAGAAGCACGGACCGGCCGCGGCTGGCATTCCCGATGCCGCTCCAACCGCAGTTCCGCCACGCAGCAACGGGAACATGCTCCTGATCGCCGCGGCTGCCACGGCAGTTCTCCTGTTCGGGTACTACCATCTCCTCGCGCTGGGCCAGCTGGGCCAGCTCGCCGAGGGGCTGACGATGCCCGACATGATGTTTGGTGGTTATGGCCCGGCCCACGTGGCCGATCTGCAGGCGGCCATGGACGACGACGCGCTCGGCCAGCTCAGCTACCTCCATAAGACTGCGGGAACACTGTTCCCGCTCATCTTCGGCATCGCGTGGCTTCTCCTGATCCAGTTGAATGTCGATCGCCGTTGGCTGCGTTGGCTGCTTTGGGCCCCGCCGCTGCTGTTCGCGGTGGTGGACCTGTGGGAGAACGTGGCAATAGATTCGATGCTGGCGGCCACAGCGCCCGACGACGGCCAGGTTGCCTTGGCCTCGGCGCTCACCATCGCGCGCTGGGTCCTGCTGGGGCTCTCAGCCATCGCAGGACTTCTGGCGGTCCTGCTTCCGGGCAGCGTGCGCGGCAAGCTCCCGGTACTGCTAACCGACCCGAATGGGCCAGCGCCCGAAAGCAGGTAAGCTGGTACCGCTGTACCCGCCTCTGTAGCTCAGTAGGATAGAGCGTCCCTCTCCTAAAGGGAAGGTCGTCGGTTCGATTCCGGCCAGGGGCACCACCGTGGATGGGTAGCCCGATGAATGAACCGTTTCGCCTCGGCGCCGCTGACACGCTCCTCAACTATCTGCACGGCTCCTGGACGGTCGAGCGTTCACTGACCGATCATGCCTCCGGTCTGACGGGCCGGTTCACCGGCGTCGCGACCTTCACGTTCGACGACGGCGCCCTCCGCCACGGCGAGCACGGCTCCCTCACCTGGGCAGGGTCCTCACCCACACCAGCGACCCGCGAACTGTTCTGGCGGCCGACAGTAGAACCCCAGTCAGCAGAGGTGTTCTTCCCGGACGGCCGCTTTTTCCACTGCCTCGACCTCTCCACCGGCCAGGATTCGCCCGCACATCCGTGCTCACCCGACGTCTACCGGGGAGAGTTCGTCCTGGTGGGTCGGGATCATTGGCAGTACCGGTGGCGGGTCAGCGGCCCTCAGAAGGATCTGACGTTGCTGACGCGCCTCACCCGGACCGCCGAAACGGAATCGTTGAGAAGCAGCCGCGGGGCGTAATGTCGGCCCCTATGAGCCACCTCTTCCTCCGACGCGTCCCCCAGCTACTGGTTGGCTTGTTCTGCTACGGCTTTGCCATTGCCATGATGATCCAGGCCGGGATCGGCGTGTCACCGTGGGACGTCCTCGGGCAGGGTGTCGCACTTCAGTCGGGGCTCCCCTTTGGCGTCGCCACCAACATCATTGGGCTGCTGGTGCTCCTGCTCTGGATTCCTATCCGGCAGAAGCCGGGCATCGGGACGGTACTCAACGTGGCGCTGGTGGGCCCCAGCGCAGAGGTTGGCCTGGCCATACTTCCGATGCCGACGGAACTCTGGGCGCAGATCCTGTTGTTCACCGGTGGGCTCACCCTCCTGGCGCTGGCAACCGGACTGTACATCGGTGCCCGGATGGGCCCCGGACCCCGGGACGGGTTAATGACCGGCATCAACCGGAAGTGGGGCTGGAAGATCTGGAAGGTTCGTACCCTGATCGAACTCACTGTGCTGGCCATCGGGTGGGTGCTCGGCGGCACCGTCGGCGTCGGCACCGTCGCCTTTGCCCTCTTAATAGGACCCATGGTCAACGCAGCGCTCCCGCTACTTCACATTCCGGACCCGCGCCCCCGTGGCGGCGCGGCCGGCACCGCCGCCCCTGCCACCTGACACGGTCTGCACGGTCTGCACGGTCTGCACGGAACTAGACTCCGGGCGCCACGTTCTTCCTGACCGCGAACTGGGTGCGGTGCAGTTCCGCGTACCTGCCGCCACGCTCCAGCAGTTCGTCGTGGGTTCCGCGTTCGGCAATCTGGCCGTCCTCGATCACGAGGATCTGGTCGGCGGTGCGGATGGTCGAGAGCCGGTGGGCGATGACGATGGCGGTCCGCCCCTCCAGTGCTTCACTGAGCGCTGCCTGGACTGCTGCTTCGGAGGTGGAGTCCAGCGCGGCGGTCGCCTCGTCCAGGATGACCACCCGGGGTTGGGCCAGCAGGAGCCGGGCGATCGTCATGCGCTGGCGTTCGCCGCCGGAAAGCCGGTAGCCGCGCTCCCCCACCATGGTGTCCAGCTGATCGGGCAGTGACCTCAGCAGCGGTTCGAGCCGGGCACGCCGGACGGCGTCCCAGATCTCCTCGTCGGTCGCCCCGGGCCGTGCCAGTAGCAGATTGGATTTGATGGTCTCGTGGAAGAGGTGGCCGTCCTGGGTGACCATGCCCATGGTGTGCCGGAGCGATTCGAAGGTCACGTCCCGCACGTCGGTGCCAGCGAGGCGGACCGCGCCGCTGTCGACGTCGTACAACCGGGACAGCAACTGCGCGATCGTGGATTTACCGGCACCCGATGTTCCCACCAGGGCGATCGTCTGGCCCGGTTCCACCCGGAAGGACACCCCGTGCAGCACCTCCTCGCCGCCCCGGGTATCCAGGGTGGAGACCTCCTCCAGTGAGGCGAGGGACACCTTGTCCGCCGAGGGGTAGGCGAACCGGACGTCGTCGAACTCCACTGAGACCGGACCGTCGGGGATACGTCCCGCGTCGGGCTTCTCCTTGATCAGCGGGTCCAGGTCGAGGACCTCGAAGACGCGCTCGAAGCTGACCAGCGCGCTCATGATTTCCACCCGGGCGTTGGCCAGGTTGGTCAGGGGTGCGTACAGGCGGGTGAGCAGCAGCGCGAGCGTGACCACCTCACCCGTGTTCAGCGCACCGTTCAGGGCCAGGGCACCGCCGAGGCCGTAGACCAGGGCGAGGGCGAGCGCGGAGACCAGCATCAGTGCGGTGACGAAGACCCACTGGAGCATGGCCATCCGGACGCCAATGTCGCGGACCCGTGCGGCGCGGACCGCGAATTCCTGCGACTCCTCGTCCGGGCGGCCGAACAGTTTGACCAGGGTGGCACCGGGGGCGGAAAAGCGCTCGGTCATCTGCGTGCTCATCGCCGAGTTGTGGTCGGCGGCCTCGCGACGCAGGGCGGCGAGGCGGTTGCCCATCCGGCGCGCGGGCAACAGGAAGATCGGCAGCATGATGACGGCCAGCACGGTGACCAGGACCGACGTCGTCAGCATGACCACCAGGGTGAGGGCGAGCGCCACAATGTTGCTGACCACCCCGGAGAGGGTGCCGCTGAAGGCCTGCTGCGCGCCGATCACGTCGTTGTTGAGCCGGCTCACCAGTGCGCCCGTCCGGGTGCGGGTGAAGAAGGCGATCGGCATTTTCTGTACGTGGTCGAAAACGGTGGTGCGCAGGTCCAGGATGACTCCCTCACCGATCTTCGAGGAGAACCAGCGGGTCGCCATGGACACCACGGCGTCGGCAACCGCTACTAGTGCGATGACGACGGCCAGCCAGATGACTGTCTCAAGCCCGGTGCCGGCAATGATTTCGTTGACCACCTGGCCAGCGAGGACCGGCGTCGCGACCGCGAGGAACGCGGACACCACCGACAGCGCGATGAAGAAGATCAGTTTGGTCCGGTACGGCACAGCAAATCTCAGGATGCGTTTCAGCGTTTCCTTCGAGAATTTGTTGTTGCTGTCCTTGGCGGTGGAAATCCGGTACAGGGAATTCCAGGCAGCGCCTTCCATGCTCATGTATAAGCCTCCGTTGCTCTGGTGTTCAGCTTATGCCCGCAGCCCCCGGGGACGAGTCCGGAGCGGCCCAAGGTCGCACGGATCACACCGGCGGCCGGAACTAATTCCGCTGAGGGCTTTGTTGCACTATGTGGCTCCGCACGTTGTGCCCGCACAACCATGCCCTGTACAACGGCAGGAGACCCCTGAACCATCCCCAGTTATTAAGGACCCGCAAAAATGTTGACCCGTCGTCTTTCAATCCTTGGCGCAGCCACCGCTCTCACCCTGGGCCTGGCGGCCTGCGGCGGCGGAGAAACCACCGGGGAGCCAGCTGACGGCAGCGCCTCTGCGGGACCCACCACGCTGCAGGAAATCCAGGATGCCGGCGTCATCACCGTCGGCACCGAGGGAACCTACCGTCCCTTCAGTTTCCATGAGGGCGGCGCGGGCGATCTGACCGGGTTCGACGTCGAGGTCATCACCGCCGTCGCCGAGGAACTCGGTGTTGAGGCGGAGTTCGAGGAAACCCAGTGGGACGCCATCTTCGCCGGGCTGGATGCCGGCCGGTTCGATGTCATCGCGAACCAGGTCTCGATCACCGACGAGCGCCTCGAAAACTACGATTTCTCCGATCCCTACACGGTCAGCACCGGTGTTATTGTGACCACCGCAGACAACACAGATATCACCTCCTTCGAGGACCTCGAGGGTAAGACCACCGCTCAGTCGCTGACCAGCAACTGGCACGCGCTGGCGCAGGAAAGCGGCGCCGAAATTGAGGCAGTCGAAGGGTGGGCGCAGTCAGTCGCACTCCTGGAACAGGGGCGGGTGGACGCCACGATCAACGACACGCTGACCTACCTGGACTACCAGCAGACCAACCCCACCGACGCGATCAAGATCGCCGCTGAAACCGATGAGGAATCCCTGAGTGCCTTCGCCTTCACCAAGGGCAGCGACGACCTGATTGCCGCAGTCGACGAGGCCCTCGCCAGTCTGCGTGCAGACGGTACGCTTGCGGAAATCTCGGAGAAGTACTTCGGCTCCGACGTCACCGAATAGCACCGGCTAGCCACACGGAGGAACACCATCGACTGGACACTGTTCTGGGATTCGCTCTGGCCTCTGGTCCTGGGCGGGCTGACGGGCACCATCCCGCTGTCTCTGTCGTCGTTTATCCTCGGCCTGCTCCTGGCGCTCGTGATCGCTTTGATGCGGTTGAGCAGCAACCGGTTCGCGTCAGGAGCGGCCCGGGTGTACGTCTCGATCATCAGGGGCACTCCCCTGCTGGTGCAGCTGTTCGTCATCTTCTATGGGCTGCCCTCGATCGGGCTGGTGATTGATCCCTGGCCCAGCGCCATCATCGCGTTCTCCCTGAACGTGGCCGGCTACGCGGCGGAGATCATCCGTGCGGCGATCCTGTCCGTCCCCAAGGGCCAATGGGAGGCCGGGCACACCATCGGCATGTCCCGCACCCGAACCCTGCGCCGGATTATCCTGCCGCAGGCCGCCCGTGTGTCGGTACCACCCCTGTCCAACACGTTCATCAGCCTGGTGAAGGACACTTCCCTGGCATCACTGATCCTGGTGACCGAACTGTTCCGCCAGGCGCAGGAGATCGCAGCGTTCAGCCAGCAATTCATGATGTTGTATCTGGAGGCCGCGCTGGTCTACTGGGTGTTCTGCCTCGTTCTCTCCAGCGGGCAGTCCTATCTGGAGAAGAGGTTGGATCGTTATGTCGCACACTGAGCCCGCTGCCGGCCGCTCCGGTGAACCGGGAAACCTGCTGACCGTGACCGGACTCAGTAAATCGTTCGGCGACAACGTGGTGCTGAAGTCGATCGACCTGGCGGTCCGGCCCGGTCAGGTCACTGCCCTGATCGGGCCGTCCGGCTCCGGTAAAACCACAGTGCTCCGCTGCCTCAACGGGCTCGAGACGCCCGACGGCGGAACAGTCTCGGTCGCGGGTGGACCGTCGGTGGATTTCGGCGGGCAGGTCAAAGCCAGGGACCTGTCGGCGTTGCGCGACCAGAGTGCCATGGTCTTCCAGCACTACAACCTGTTTCCCCACATGACCGTCCTTCAGAACGTCATCGAAGGACCCATGCAGGTCAAGAAAACCCGCAGGGCCGACGCCGTCCGGGACGCTGAGGCGCTGCTCGCCCGGGTGGGATTGGCCGACAAGAAGGACCAGTACCCGTTTGAACTGTCGGGCGGGCAGCAGCAGCGGGTCGGCATTGTGCGCGCGCTGGCCCTGAAACCGGCGCTGCTGCTCTTTGATGAACCCACCTCGGCGCTCGACCCGGAGCTCGTGGGTGAAGTCCTGGGTGTCATCAAGGAACTAGCCGACGAGCAATGGACCATGGTGATCGTTACCCATGAGCTGGCCTTCGCCCGCGAAGTTGCCGATGAAGTGGTCTTCATGGACGGCGGCGTGGTGATCGAACGCGGCCACCCCGACACCGTGCTGCGGGCGCCCAAAGCGGAGCGGACCAAACGGTTCGTCCAGCGCCTCCTCCACCCGTTCTGACCCGTTCTGCGACTTTTTGGAGATTTCCCATGACCCAGCACACCCCTGACCGGACTCACCTCCAGCAGTGGCGCAGCTTCCGTGAGCAGCGCGACGGCTCCCTCGCCGTCGGCCATGGCTGGCTGACCCTGACGTCCCTGCAGTGGCTACCAGCTGAGCCATCGGCACTGGAACTGGTGCCCGGCCTCTGGAGTGCGGGGCGGCCCGGTTCTGCCGAGGGCGCCACCCTGACCGCGCAGGTCGCTGACGGCCTGACCCTCGCAAGCACCGGGGCGCCAATCAGTGGAACGATCACCCAGCTCCTCGACGACGGCGATTCCCTTAACTGGGTGCGCTATCAGGACACAGTGGTGGAACTCGCGGTCCGCGGCAACCGCTACGTGGTGCGGACCCGCGACAACACGGCCCCCACATTCACCGGGTTCGACGGCGTGCCCGTCTTCGAGTACGACTCCTTCTCGGTGGCCGAGGGCCGCTACACTGCCTTTCCGGCGGCGCGTGAGATACCGATCCGGACCGCCCACCCAGAGGTCGACGACGTCGCCCAGGCGACCGGAACGGTTTCCTTTGTCATCGGTGGCGATGAACACACCCTGATGGCCGACCAGCAGCGGGACGGCTCCCTGAAAGTGGCGTTCCATGATGCGACGAACAAGGACACCACTGCCGGGTGGCGTTTCCTTGTCACCGACCGGGTGTCACCTGACGGTCGGGTCCAGCTCGACTTCAACCGTGCGTTGAACTACCCGAGCGCGTTCACCCCGTATGGCACCTGCCCGCGGCCGATCGACGGTAACCGCATCGGCGTCCCGGTGGAAGCCGGGGAACGCATTCCCGGCTAGCGTCGTCGTCGTGCCCGCTTGGCCCGTTTCGGTGAGGAACCTGGACATCCGTGGGCAACTGTATGTCAGCCTTGGGTGAGACACTTTGGTGCTCACCGCTACGGCGCCACCACACCGAGCTCGCGGCGCACCATGGGCAGCACCTCGGTGCCGAGCAGTTCAATCGACTCGAGTACCTGCGCCTGCGGCACGGAGGACCAGTCGAGCTGCAGAATGTGGCGGTCGTGCTGCATCTGTGAGTGGGCCAGCACAATCTTCACCGCCACTTCCTCGGGGTTCCCCACGAAGATCGCCCCGGTGCGTGCCGCCTGCATGTTGTATGTGACCTCGCTCGGCATCGGGAAGCCCCGCTCCGATGAAATCCGCTTCATCGTGTCCAGCCAGTACGGCTTGAAGACGGCTGGGGCGTCCTTCCTCAACACCAGCCCGACGCCGCTCAGGCCCACCTTCAGGGTCGAGGGGTCATGGCCCGCCCGGGCAGCTGTCTCGCGATAGAGCTGCGCGTGCTGGGCGAAGTTCCCCACGGCTCCGCCAAGCAAGGCAAAGATCACGGGCGCGCCCAGGCGTGCAGCCCGCACTGACGACGCCGGTGTGCCGCCGGTAGCGATCCAGATGTCGAGGTGCCCTGAGGTGGGCCGCGGCAGGATCAACGCATCATCCAAGGCGGCACGGAACTTGCCGGTCCAGGTAATGCGTTCAGCGGCGTCGAGCTGCAGCAGCAGCCGGATTTTCTCCTCGTAGAGCTCTTCGTAGTCCCCGAGTTCCGCCCCGAACAGCGGATAGGACTCGATGAAGGACCCCCGCCCGGCCGTGAGCTCAGCCCGGCCTCCGGAGAGGAGGTCGAGGGTCGCGAACTGCTGGTACACCCGCACCGGGTCCTCGGTGCTCAGGACTGTGACCGCCGAGCCGAGGTGGATCCTGGTGGTCTGCGCGGCGGCTGCGGCGAGCACGGGCACCACCGACGAGACGGCGTAGTCCGGGCGGTGGTGTTCACCGATGCCGAAGTAGTCCAGTCCCACCTGGTCGGCGAGCCGGGCCCGCTCCAGCAGGTCCGCCATCCGCTGCTGCGGCGAAACCCGCTCTCCCGTCACCGGGTTGGGGTGGATGTCCCCGAAACTGTAGATACCGAGTTCCATGCGCGAGGCCCCTGACGTCGGTGGTGGCTAGGCTGCGATCCGCTGCGGGTGCGTGTAGCAGTTCAGTGAGGTGCCGCGGCTGAAGCCCACCAGGGTGATGCCGGTTTCCTCGGCGAGGTCGGCAGCCAACGACGACGGCGCGCTGACGGCCGACAGCACGGGGATCCCCGCAAGCTGCGCCTTCTGCACCAGCTCGAAGGAGGCCCGCCCGGACACCTGGAGGATGGTTCCCTTCAGGGGGAGCATCCCCTCCCGCAGCGCCCAGCCCACCACCTTGTCGACCGCGTTGTGCCGGCCTACGTCCTCACGAAGGCATAACAATTCGCCGTCGCGGGTGAACAGCCCCGCAGCGTGCACGCCACCGGTCGAGTCGAACAGCTTTTGTGATTCACGCAGCCGGTCGGGCAGCCCGGCGAGCGCCGGGAGCGTGACCTGGGCGTCGTCGTCGTGCACGTCAAAACGGGACGACTTGCGCACCGCATCGATCGAGGCTGTACCGCAGATTCCACAGGAACTGGACGTGTACACGTGGCGTTCCATCGTGGTGTCCGGAAGTACCACATCGGGTCTGAGCTGGGATTCGACCACGTTGAAGGTCTGCTGACCGGCGTCGTCCACTCCTGCACAGTAGCGGAGACTGACCAGCTGCCCGGGCTCCCAGACGATGCCCTCAGAGACCAGGAATCCTGCCACCAGGTCAAAGTCGTCGCCGGGTGTGCGCATGGTCACCGAAAAAGACTTGGCTCCCAAGCGGATCTCCAGCGGTTCCTCGCCGGCGAGAATATCCTCGCGCCGGCTGATGCCATTTTCGGTTGCGCCGAGGCGGAACCGGGTGATTTGGCGGCGCTGACTGACGCGCTTCTTCAATTTGCACTCCTACCGTTGTCCTAGGATGAGACTAGTGGACTTCTGACCCTAGGATGTGATGGCTATGGCGACTCGTGCGCCCAAAGATGGAATCAACGAAGCCGAAATTGAGGTCGGTAAGCCCAAGAGAAAAGCGGTGGGACTTCCCGCCGTCCTGAACTCCCTGAAGATTTCCCTGGACCAGATGGGTCCGGTGCGCAGCGCGCAGACGCTGTTGGCAGTGAACCAGGTAGAGGGTTTCGACTGCATGGGCTGCGCCTGGCCCGAGGGTGACAAACGGCACACCGCCGAGTTCTGCGAAAACGGCGCCAAGGCTGTCGCCGAAGAAGCGACGCGCCGCATCGTGACGCCGTCGTTCTTCGAGAAGCACTCGGTTGCCGAGCTCAACGAGCGCGATGAGTACTGGCTGGGCCAGCAGGGCCGCATCACCCATCCCATGCTTCTGGAAGAGGGCGGCACCCATTACCGTCCGGTGAGCTGGGATCAGGCCTACGACATCATCGTCGAAGAGCTGGCGGCACTGGACAGTCCCGACGAAGCGGTCTTCTACACCTCCGGCCGTACCTCCAACGAGGCGGCATTCCTGTACCAGTTGATGGTGCGTGGTATCGGCACCAACAACCTGCCGGACTGCTCGAACATGTGCCACGAGTCCTCGGGCTCCGCGCTGACCCAGACCATCGGCATCGGTAAGGGGACGGTGTCCCTCGAAGACGTCGACAAGGCCCCGCTGATCCTGGTCGCGGGCCAGAACCCGGGAACCAACCACCCCCGCATGCTGACGTCGCTGGAAAAGGCGAAGAAGAACGGCGGGCAGATCGTCGCGATCAACCCGCTGCCCGAGGCTGGGCTGCTGCGCTTCGAAAATCCGCAGAAGATCTCCGGCATCCTCGGCACCAGGTTCGGTGGCGGCACCCAGCTCTCCGACGATTTCCTCCAGATCCGCCTCGGCGGCGACCAGGCCCTGTTCCAGGGTCTCGGCAAGTACCTGCTGGAGCAGGAGGAGAAGACCGGGACGGTTTTCGACCACGAGTTCATCAAGGAACACACCACCGGCCTGGAAGAGTACCTGCAGGAACTGCGTGACGTGTCCTGGGACGAGATCGTCGAGGCCAGCGGAATCGCCAAGTCTCAGATCACCTCGGTCGGCGATCGGATGATCGCGTCCCCCGGCACCGTGGTGTGCTGGGCGATGGGTCTGACCCAGCACAAGCACTCGGTGAAGACACTGCGCGACGTCGTCAACGTCCTCCTGTTGCAGGGCAATATCGGGAAGCCTGGAGCGGGCGTCTGCCCGGTCCGGGGACACTCAAACGTGCAGGGCGACCGCACCATGGGCATCTTCGAGCGCATGCCCGACGGTTTCCACGACAGCCTGGACTCGCACTTCAACTTCGCGTCGCCGCGTAAGCACGGCGTCGATGTTGTTGCGGCGATCCGTTCCATGCGCGACGGCGGCGCGAAGGTCTTCATGGCGATGGGTGGCAACTTTGTGCGCGCCACTCCGGACTCCGATGTGACCGACAAGGCGCTCCGCAACACGCGCCTGACCGTCCAGGTGTCGACGAAGATGAACCGTTCGCACCTGATCACCGGCCGTCGTGCCTTGATTCTGCCGGCCCTGGGCCGGACGGATCGGGACACCCAGGCCAGCGGCGACCAGCGGGTGACGGTCGAAGACTCGATGAGTGCGGTGCATGCCTCGCGTGGACGGCTTCGTCCCCCGGGACCGGATGTGCGCTCGGAGATCTCGATCGTGTGTGAGCTCGGTGACCGGTTGTTCGCTCGCCCGGAGAGCCCGTTCCGCGACAACGCCCCGCAGATCGACTGGGTTGCGGCGCAGGCCGACTATTCGGTCATCCGTAACCACATTGAGGCGGTCATCCCTGGCTTCGAGGATTACAACACCCGGATTGAAACGGGTGGGTTCGTCCTGCCGAATGGTCCCCGTGACGGCCGGAAGTTCACCACTCCGTCCGGCAAGGCGGTCTTCACCGGCAACGCCCTTGAGTACCCGAAGATCCCCGAGGGGCGGCTGCTGCTGCAGACCCTACGGTCGCACGATCAGTACAACACGACGATCTACGGCAAGGATGACCGGTACCGCGGCATCCACGGCGGACGACGTGTGGTGCTGGTGCATGCGGACGATCTGGCAGCTGCCGGGATCGCCGAAGGAGAAATGGTGAACCTGGTCTCACAGTTCTCCGATGGCGTTGAGCGCCGGGCCGAGAACTTCCGGGCGGTCACCTACGCCACCCCGCGGGGCTGCGCGGCCGCCTACTACCCCGAGACCAACGTGCTGGTGCCGTTGGATTCCACGGCTGACGTCAGTGGAACACCGACGTCCAAGTCGGTCATCATCCGGCTTGAGAAGATCGCCTGAGCTGAACCGCTCTGAGCCTAAAACACCGGCGCCCCCATTCAGCTGAATGGGGGCGCCGGTGTTTTATCAGGTGGAGTTTTAGCTGATCCACGGCAGGCGCAGCGCTGGCAACCTGTCCCCCGCAACGCAGCCGTCAGCCGGCACCACCATGACCCCGGCCGCGGAGGCGAGGCCTCTCAGCATGCCGGAGCGCTGGTGAGTGGCCGCGACGGCCCGGCCGGATTCCAGCCGGTAGGGCACCACCCGGCTCCGGCCGGGAAGCTCATCGAATGCCTCCCCAACGGTAACCTCGTCGGTTTCCGGGAACGGCGCCCCACGCAGGCCTGCCAGCAGCGGGCCCACCACGGTAAACATGGCCATCATCGCGGCCAGGGGATTGCCGGGGAGACCTACCAGGAACCGGCCGTCCTGCAGTCGGGCCAGCAGCGTGGGGTGGCCGGGCCGCATCGCGATGCCGTCAATGATGAACTCTGCCTCGAGCGTCTCCAACGCGCGCCTGATGTGGTCAGCCGAGGAACTGCCCGTCCCGCCGGTGGTGATGAGGACGTCACCGGAGGCGCGAGCGAGGGAGAGTTCATCGAGCGCTTCGGCGCTGATGGCGGCGACGACGTCGTCGAGGTCATCCTTGGCACGGCCCGAGGTGTCGACGTGCCCACCCATCATCTGGACCAGACCGGGAAGCTGGGGACCAAACGTGTCACGGACCTGCCCCGGCTCGGGGAGCCCGGCTTCGATGACCTCGTCGCCGGTCAGCAGCAAGGACACCCGCGGTGCCCTCAGCACTGGAAGGTTGTCGTAGCCACAGACCGCGGCCAGGGCAATCTGGGCCGGGTTCAGGGTGACGTTCGCGGGAATGGTCTCGCTGCCCTGAGGGGCCTCCTCGCCGGCCGGTCGGATGTGTTCCTGGGGCCTCGGCTCGTCCGGCCGGGCCCGCTCGTTGCGGTCCAGGGAATCACCGCGGACGGCACCGTGCTCCATCCGGAGGATCCCGGTGGTCCCCTCCGGTACCACGCCGCCGGTCAGGATGAATGTCGCCTCACCGGGAGCCAGCGGTCCCGCACCCGAATCCTGGTGCGGGGCAGGACGCGACCAGGGGTGCTCTTCCTTTGGTGCATGACTGACCAGTTGCCACGGTGGATTGCCGTTGACTGCCCATCCGTCCATGGCCGATGACGCGTAGTGCGGGATGGCCTGTAAAGCCGTGACCGGCTCGGCCAGTGTTTGTCCAAGCGCTTCGGAGAGCGGGACTGTCTGGTTGGCCATTGGCGTTCCGGCGTCGTAGGCGACGCGTCGCGCCTGCTCCCAGTCGAGGTTCCGGCCGGTGGAGTTGTCGGTGGCAGTTTCGCTCACTGGGGATTCACTCATGGGGGATTCGCTCACTGGGCCTCCGCCGTTGGTGGGGTGGCCGCGTCTTCGGTGGGACACTGGCGACGGGCAGCCTCAATCGCTGACTCCATGGCTACCGCCTCGGTAGCCTGCTGGCTGGCCACGGCAAGGCCAGCGGCATAGCCAGCGATGAAGGTGGTCAGCGGCGCTGCCGGGCGGACTATCGAGTGGGCTGCGTCCCCCGCGAGGGAAAGGATGGCATCGATATCGATGGTGGTGCCCTGAAGCTCGAAGGCCTCAATGAGTTGGGCACTCCATTCCTGAAGGATCTGATCCTGTTTTTTCATCGCTGCTCCTGAATCTAGGTCGGTGCTGTGCCTGAGACACCGAGGGATTGAGCGTCAGCCCAGGTGTCGACGTCGGCGGTACTGCCCGGCCGAACGTCAATTGCTCTCCATTGCACCCTAGCAAGGAGTGCCTTCATCGATAGATTCTGGGCCCCTCCGGAGGCGTGGATCTCCTGCACCGCTAACCGCAGGTCAGCAAAACGGTAGAGGGCGGCCAGCGGCTGGTCCCGGCCGCCGTCGTGCGCCATCGCCGAGGAATCCGGACGATCGACCGCCGCTTTCAGGAGCGAAGGAATCGCCTCCGCGATGCGCGGCATGTCGCACGCCAGCACCAGCAGCCACGGTGTCGAGTCGTCCTGTAAATGGTCGACGGCGGCAGCCAGCGCCGCGGCCGGCCCGCCGAACGGTGGCGACTCGCGGACAAACTCGCGCGACACCGGTTGAGCCCGGAAGGTTGCACCGTCGACGTCGTCTGGCCCGACGACGACGATCCGTCGTGCAGCTGCCGCGGCCTGACAGGTCAGGTCAAGCAGGCTTTGCCCGTTGTGCTCGAGATGGGCCTTGGGTGTACCTCCCAGGCGTGAGGATCTGCCACCCGAGAGCACTACGGCATTGAAGGCAACGGGTACCTGAGCGCTCAAGCGGCGCTCTCCGACCGGAGGAAGGCGCTCCACTGCGGGGCTGGCTTCTCGATCTCACGGAAGTGGTGGGATGGACCTCGGGGTGGTTGTGGGGTGACCCCCAGCTGCCACCCCAGAGAGGCGAGCGTCTTGTCACCTTTGTCGTTGTTGCACCTGAGGCAGCAGGCTACGAGGTTTTCCCAGCTGGAGTCCCCGCCGCGGGAGCGTGGATACACGTGATCGATGGTGGAGGCGCTTTTGCCGCAGTAGGCGCACAGATGGTTGTCGCGGCGCAGCACACCCCTGCGGGTGACCACGAGACTTTGCCGGTAGGGGATTTTCACGTACCGGTTCAGCAGGATGACCGAGGGGCGCCCGAGAATCTCATTGGGTCCGATGACCGGTTCCTCCCCTTCCGCGACGACGCTGGCTTTGCCGGCCAGCACAAGGACCAGCGCCCGGCGGAAGGTCACTACCGCCAGCGGCTCATATCCAGCATTCAGAACGAGAGTGCGCATGCACATTCCTCTTTGCCGATCAGGCCTCTACCCCTATCGCCGGGGTCGCAGGCCGAAATCCTGACTCCTTTTGAGTAAGGGTAGTTCGGCTGACGCTCGGTTAGCTAATTTTGATGGAGCTGGTCCACGCGTGTCGTCGCGGACCGATCGCCTTGACAGTCCGGGCGGCTGCCAGACGCACAAAAAGACCCGGAGGAAATTCCTCCGGGTCTTTTGTCGTAATGCGGGGTGTTCTTAGCCGCCGACGCGGATGAAGACTGGGCCCGAACCAAGATCGGCTGGAGCGACGACGGTCTGGTTGCCGTTGAACCCGCCGTGGACTGCCTGGCCGCCACCGATGTACACAGCGATGTGGGCCACTCCGGCTCCGCCATCTGTGTAGTAGATGAGGTCACCTGGGATGGCTTCGCCGGCGCTGACCGTGCGTCCGAGGGACAGGTACCCGGCTGGCCAGCCGTGGAAGTTGATCCCTGCTGCTGCCAGGGCGTTGCTCACCAGACGGGTGCAGTCCTGGGTGACTCCCAGCTGAGCCTGTGCTGCGGCCGCGATTGTTGCTGCCTTCCCTGAGGATGCGGCTGGGGCTTTCTGCGCGACGGGGGCCTCGGCTGCCGGAGCGGCCTGTGCTGGAGTGGTCCGGACGGGCGCTTCCGGCTCGACGTTCACTGCAGGTGTTACGGTAACCGGCTCTACGGTTTCGGGCTCAGCGGCCGGGGCCACGGCCGGAGCCTCTTCGATCTCCACAACGGTCTCAGCCTGAACAGTGACTGCTGGGGCTTCGACGACTGCTGGGGCTGCTACGGCTTTGACCGGGGTGCGGTTGAACGCAATGTCGGCGTCTGCGGGAGCTTCGACGGCGGCTGGAGCGGCCTGGATCTCCAGCGCGGAGGTCAGGGTGGTCCGTTCGGCTGATTCGAGGGAGAGCTCAGCAGCGTTGGCCGATACCCCACCGGTCAGGACAAGGCCTGATGCTGCGGCGATTACAGCTGCCTGACGGCCCATGCCGCCAGCGTTCTCGGTTACTGCTTTGGCCAGAGCCGAGAAGTTGGTGTTGTGGCGCTTATCGGCACGGTGACGTGCAATAGCTGTGCGAGTTGTCATTTTTGCGTTCTCCAGGGTTCGGTGTGGTCTTAGCTAACGCGGACGAAGCTAGCGCCGGGGAGGTCGGAAAGGGAATGGAGGTCGGTGTTCATGCCGTTCAGGCCACCGCTGATGACTTGGCCGTTTCCGACGTAGATGGCTACGTGGCCGGCGGTGATTACCAGGTCGCCCGCCGCTGGAGAGCCAACAACTGATCCGAAGGCGAAGAAATCGCCAGGCGCAATGTCGCCAACGGACTTGCCGACGGAGCGAAGTGCCTTCTCAACCATGGCGGTGCAGTCCTGCCCGACACCGATCTGGGAGTAGGCGGATCCGACCAGACCAGCGGCGATGTTACCGGAAGGGGCAGCCTTGGGGGCTGGCTTTTCGGCTGCGGGCGTCTGGGCTGGCGCAGCTGGTGCGACTACTGCTTCTGCTGCGGGCGCCTCAACTGGCGCTGCCTCGACTGGCGCTGCTTCCTGCACGGCGGGCTCTGCCACCATTTCGGCTACCGGCTCAGCGGCGGGTGTTATTGGCTCGATGACGTCGGCCTGCACCTCGACGACTGGAGCAGCTACGGCGGCGGGCGTCGCCGACACGGCTGCACGCTCGAAGGTGATCTCGGCGGTGGCGGGAGCGCTTACGGCGTCAGCCGTAGCAGCAATCGAGATCAGGGGGGTGGAGAGCTGAACGACACGCTCGGACTCACCGAACCCGTGGGCTGGCAGTCCGGCGGTCAGGACGAGCCCTGACGCTGCGACGATGACTGCTGCCTGGCGGCCGACGGAACCAGCGTTCGAGGAGACGGCGCTTGAGATGGCTGTCAGGGGGCTGGTGTGCGTACGGGCGGCCCTGTGGCGGCCCAGAGAAGAGCTAGTTGACACGTTCGATTGCCTCTCCCAATTGCCTGCGAGGTGAGCTGTCGGATTCGGATGGGAGTCACCCGGCCCTCTGATTCCCAGTGGAATCAGACGACTTAACCCCAAGGATTTCTTGCGAAATCCACTAATTGGTTCCCCCGCCTCTGCCATGCGAATTGTGCGAACGGAACCTCAGGCAGTGGCAGAGCTAGGCGATCTGCTCGAGGGTGCCAAACCTATTAGAATTTGGCACGAGATCGACGGTACATGAGATTGACCGCAATGTCACATTCCGGTCACGAAACGGTGTGTCCTTGGTTACAGCCAGCCCATGGGGTCCACGGCCTGACCGTCAACCATCACTTCAAAATGCAGGTGGCAGCCGGTGGATGCACCGGTACTACCGCTCTGGGCGACGACCTCACCGCGGTCCACTGACTGCCCCTCCTGGACATTGCTGGACGAGAGATGGTTGTACGTGGATTCGAGCCCGTTGCCGTGATCGATGACCACGCGGTTTCCACCGCCATAGGGGTGCCAGCTGGCAAAGGTGACAGTGCCGGACGCTGCCGCGAACACTTCAGTGCCGCACGAGCTGCTGAAGTCCTGACCTGAGTGGAGTTCCCCACCCAGGCCGGTAATCGGGCTGACCCGGTAACCGAACGGGGACGTGACAATCAGCTTGTCCATGGGAGCTGACAGGGAGCCGCGGGCCGCTGCAGGTACAGCCGCTGAGTCTGCAGCGGTCATGATCTCGCTGAGCTTGGCGTCTGCGTCGAAGGTGCTCTGCAATGCGGTGCGGCTGAAGTCGACCAGCGCCGCGTCGGGAACGCTGATTTCCCGGGGCGCAACAGTCGCCTGCACGGTGGGCGCAACGGTTACGGCGGCCGCATTGTCGTCCTGCGGGGCCGTCCCCGCGGTGGTGGGTAGCGTAACGGTCAGCACCAGCCCGGACGCGGCGGCGGCGATGGCGAATTTTTGGCTCATCCCGGTGAGCGAAAAGTCGCCCCTGACCCGGGTTGCTCGTCGTCGTCGTTCGAGTCGTTGCGCGTCCCGAGGACGCACGGCAGGTACTGGGGCGCCGGCACGGCGGCGTCCCGAAGCATGGTGCTTCGACAAAGGGTCCCTTTCGTATATGCCTGCGAAGTTAGCTGTCGGATTCGAGTTCGGGAAGAAACTCGGCCCTGACCGGTCCGCCGAAGCAGCACCGCGTCCGGACTTCACCCCAAGGCGGCTTATCAGCCGCCGTCTGATGGGTCCTCCGCCCCTGTCACGGGTCTCAGCATCCAAATCCGCTGACAGGGTTAGGCGTGCGGTTTAGATAACGCTGATGTATCAACGTCAGCTTTCCATCATCCACGACCATAAGCAAAAGAGATACGTTCGTTATCTTTTCCTGTGGATAATTTGCGGCAATATTGTGCCGTGGAGGTTTAGAGAGCCGGCCCGGCGACCGACACGAACACGTGTGCGGCGACCTCCGGCGGGAGCTCCAGCGCGCCCTCGATACCCTCGACCCTGACCGACACATAGTCGCCGGCCGCCTGCACGCCGATGACCGTTCCGGGCCGCAACCCACCCTCATCGAGTTGGGAGAGCAGTTCCGGGTCCACCTGAATGGGCTCGGCCAACCGGATAAGGGTAATCACTGACCCCTGAGGATTGGCGCCGATCACCGACAGGAGGCTGCGGACACCGTCGGTGAAGCCTTGGGTTGGCGGGCCGCCCAGGGCCTCAAGCCCCGGAATAGGGTTGCCGTATGGAGACTCGGTGGGCTTTCCCAGCAGCTCGTACAACCGCTGTTCAACCCGCTCGCTCATCACGTGCTCCCAGCGGCAGGCCTCTTCGTGGACATAAGCCCAATCCAGGCCAATCACGTCGGAGAGGAGACGTTCGGCGAGGCGGTGCTTGCGCATCACCCCGATGGCGCGACGGCGGCCAAGGTCAGTGAATTCGAGGTGGCGATCGCCCGAGACGATCACCAGCCCGTCGCGCTCCATCCGGCCGATGGTCTGGGAGACGGTGGGACCGGAATGACGGAGCCGTTCAGCGATCCGGGCGCGGAGGGCAACAATGTTTTCCTCCTCCAGTTCCAGGATGGTCCGCAGATACATCTCAGTGGTATCGATGAGGTCCGTCATGCGGTTCAGCTCCTAGGCACTGGTGCGGGATGGAACAGCGGGCAGCTTTCGCGGTGGGAGCGCGGCACATATCGCCAGCGCCGAACACAAGTTCTACGCTCACCAAGGTTAACCCATTTACCGGAGGCCGCGGCAATCAGCGGCAACCGGGTGCCCGGTCGGGGCATGTTCACAAATGCCGCCGGGGCCGGGTAGTGCGGCAGAATGTATCCCGTCTTGTGTCGCACGCTTACCCCCTTGGAGAGACCATGAGCATTTCCCCGGACCAATTGATCCCCGCTGGCCTCCTTCCCGCCGACGGGCGTTTCGGAGCAGGCCCGTCGAAGGTGCGCGACGAGCAGATGGAGGCCCTCGCGCAGGCCGGACGGACCCTGCTTGGCACGTCCCACCGTCAGGCGCCGGTGCGCAACCTTGTCGGTTCGGTCCGGGAAGGCCTGAGCCAGCTGTTCAACGCGCCGGCCGGCTACGAGGTGGTGCTGGGCGTTGGTGGGTCAACAGCGTTCTGGGATGTGGCATCCTTCGGGCTGGTGCAGGACAAGGCCCAGCACCTGTCGTTCGGGGAATTCGGGGCGAAGTTCGCTTCCGCCACCAACAAGGCGCCCTTCCTCCAGGCATCCTCGGTGATCACCTCGGCCCCGGGGACGCGCCCCACCCCTGAAGCGGAAACAGGCGTGGACGTCTACGCCTGGCCGCAGAACGAGACCTCCACCGGTGTGGCAGCACCGGTGCACCGGGTCGACGGCGCCGCACCGGATGCCTTGGTCCTCATCGACGCGACGTCGGCCGCCGGCGGTCTGGACGTGGATGTCAGTGGGTCCGATGTCTACTATTTCGCTCCCCAGAAAAACTTCGCGTCCGACGGCGGCCTGTGGCTTGGCCTGTTCTCGCCGGCCGCGCTGGAGCGCGCAGCCCGGATCGCGGCGACCGACCGCTGGATCCCTGATTTCCTGAACCTCCAGACGGCCATCGACAACTCTTTACTCAACCAGACCTACAACACCCCGTCCCTGGCCACCCTGGTGACTCTCAACGCCCAGGTCGAATGGTTGAACCAGAGCGGCGGTCTCGAGTTCGCTGCGGCCCGCACCGCGGAGTCCGCGGGGCGGGTCTACCAGTGGGCGGAAGCGTCCGACGTCGCCACCCCCTTCGTCACCCGCGCCGAGGACCGCTCCAATGTCATTACGACCATCGACTTCGACGACTCCGTTGACGCTGCGTCACTCGCGAAGGTGTTGCGCGCCAACGGCATTGTCGACGTCGAGCCGTACCGGAAGCTGGGCCGGAACCAGCTGCGCATCGCGACGTTCGTCTCGATTGAACCGGACGATATTTCAGCCCTGCTGGCCTGCATCGACTTCGTGATCGGCGGACGCTAGCCCTCCGCCGCCCCTAAGATCCCAAAAGCCTGTGGCTGGACCGGATCTTAGGGATCGGTGAGAGGTTTGCCGAAGTCAGTTTCAATCCGCAGCCGACGCCGCGGGGCCGGATCGTAGCGAAGCCGTAGATGGTGGGCCCGCCAGGCCCAGATCATTCCCGCCAGCGCCGCAATGATGCCGGCCGCTGCGGCGACGGCGAGGCTCCACCGTGGACCAAAAGTGTTGGAGACCAGGCCGACGATTGGTGCGCCGAGCGGTGTGCCGCCGAGGAAAATGGCGAAATACAGCGCCATGACCCTGCCGCGCATCACCTGCTCGGTGGTGGTCTGGACGTACGCATTGGCACTGGTCATGAGTGTCAGCGCGAACAGGCCCACCGGGATCAGGGTGAGACCGAACAGCCAGACCGTGGGCGCCAGCGCTGCTGCGGCACAGGCGACCCCGAAAGCTGCTGCCGCCCCGTAAATGAACCGTAGCCTCGGTTTGCTGCGGCGGGCCGAGAGCAGAGCGCCCGCTACCGAGCCGACGGCCATCACCGATGACAGCACGCCGAACACTCCGGCGCCACTGTTGAACTCGGTGCGTGCCATCGCCGCGATGTAGACGGCAAAGTTGAGTCCGAAGGTGCCGACGATGAAGATCGCGAGCATCACCATCATCAGGTCGGGCCGGTTACGCACATATCTGAAGCCCTCCCGAATCCGGCCCTTGCCCGGCGGAGACTTCTCCAGGACTCGCAACTCGGACCGTCTGATGGTCATCAGCACAAAGATCATGGCGCCGAACGTGAGCGCGTTGATCATGAATACCCAGCCGGGGCCCACCGCCACGGTGAGCAGACCCGCCACCGCTGGGCCAACCATCCGCGCACCGTTGAAAGAGGCGCTATTCAAAGCGACTGCGTTGGGGAGATAGTCGTCCCTGACCAATTCGGAGACGAAGGTCTGCCGTGCTGGCGCGTCGACCGCGGAGACGAATCCGAGGGCGAGGGCAAAGGCGTACACATGCCAGAGTTCGGCCACCCCGAGCACCACCATCAGCCCGAGTCCGACGCCGAGTGCCGCCATCGAGAGCTGGGTGATAATCAGTAGTTTCCGCCGGTCCACCGAGTCTGCGATCAGACCTGCCCAGGGGGCGACGAGCAGTTGGGGGCCGAGCTGGAGCGCCATGACAATGCCCATGGCTGCTGCATCCTGATCGGTGAGGATGTCATACACCAGCCAGTCCTGGGCGGTGCGTTGCATCCAGGTGCCGATGTTGGAGACCAGTGCTCCGAAAAACCAGACCCGGTAGTTATGGATATGCAGCGAGCGGAACATCCCCATCAGGTGAGTTCCGCTCGGCCTCGTCCGCAACTACCGTGAGTCAACTGGTTATTCTCCTCCAGCAGCGTCAGGGGAAACTGATTCGTCCTTGGCGGAGTCCTCGGGGCGTACCCGCTCGGCCCAGGGAATCCAGGGTGGGGACAGCAATGACGTCTCGGACGGCAGCAGGCCAACCTCGGAGATCGTCGGCTCCTTACCGCGGGGTACCCGGGCCAGGGTGGCAAACCAGTGCCAGCCGCCGTAGCCGGGCAGGTGGGCTTCGAACCGGTGGGTCACCACCCGTTCGGCGTCGGGATAGGCGCCAACATGGTTGCCGACCTGCCCCTGCTCGGCAATCTCGTTCACACCGTTTCGCGCGAATTCCACAGCATCCGCCAATAGAGCGTCGGGCTTGGACGGCTTCCGGGGTGCACGACGTTTCGGCGGAACCACTGCGTCGTCGGCCGCCTCCGCGATCGCTGGGTCAGCGACGTCCGCTGAATGAGCGACGATTTCCAGGTCTGAATCCACGATCTGGCCTACGCGTCCAGATCGTCCGCGACCGCGCGGAGGACCGCTGCGACCTTGCCGGCGTGCGACTTGTCGGGGTACCGGCCGCGGCGCAGCCCATTGGAGACGTCGTCGAGCAACTTGATGAGGTCCTCGGTGATCACGGCCATATCATCGGCGCTTTTACGTGTTGCCTTCGCAACCGAGGCCGGCGCCTCGAGGATGCGGGCGGAGAGCGCCTGAAGTCCCTTGCGGCCGTCGGCGACGCCGAACTCCAGTTTGGTGCCCACCTTCACCTCGGTCACTCCTGCGGGCAGCGCCGAGGCATGAAGGAAGACCTCCTGACCGTCGTCGGTAGCCAGGAAACCAAAACCCTTTTCAGCGTCAAACCACTTGACCTTGCCAATAGGCACGTCGTTACCTCGTTCTGTAGGTGCTGCGTCGGACACTGCTGTGACCGTGCCGATCCTTGGAAAAGGATCTGGCGCCCATGTCCTTGCGGCGGGGCCAGCGTCTCGTCGGGAAAGTCTCTGCCTTCCAGAATATCCTCTCTACCAGTGTGCTTCATGAAAGGGGCACACCTTGTACGCTGTTAGCGTTATGGCAAATACCTCACCCCGCCCCCTTCCAGACCACGGATCCAGCACTCCGGAGCGGAACCTGCCGCGCCTGATCCTGATGGTGACAGCAGTGGCCCTGGCGATCATCGGCTTGCTTTCGCTTACTGCCGTGCTGATCACTGCCTTTTTCCAGGGCACCGTGTGGCCAGGCTTTGTTGCCGCAGCCTACATCTGCCTTCCGGTGGCCTTTATCCTCATGATCCTCATGGTGATCTCGGGAATTCGGACCCGCAGGCGGGCCTGACTCCAGCTCCTGCCGCGGGCTCCCCACCGGGTGATCGGGCGGGGCGAGCACAGGCAAACGGGGTAACGTTGTCATAATGTCCGCTATCCGCGATCTGGCCACCGATTTGGCTGCACGCAGCGACGCACGGCTCCGTGACCTTCTCACAGCGCGCCCGGACCTCGTTCTCCCACCGGTCCCCGATTTCGCCGCCCTCGCCGCCCGCGCTTCCACCCGGGTCAGCGTCCAGCGGGCGCTGGAAAACCTGAGCGAACCCCAGCTGGACGTGCTCACTGCCGTGCAGCTTTCAACTCATGGTGACACCGGGCAAAGCACCACTGCGGCCTGGCTCCGGTCGGACATCAAGGGGTCGACCGTGAAGATCCTGGACGGATTCCTGGCCCATTTACATGCGCTCGCTCTGCTCCGCCGCGCCCCGGCTCCGCCGGAGGCTCCGGCCGCTGACCAGAACCGCCGGTTCTACCTTCCCGTTGCCTCCCTGACCGAGGCCCTGGGCCCCTACCCTGCCGGACTGGGCCGGGAGATCACCCAGCTGGTCCGGCTTCTCCCCGGGTACGCCAAACAGCTGCCCGTCGGCGTCGACCGGCTCCGCAAGCTCGGGCTGGAGATCGGCGAGGCCACCACAGCCGCCGCCGCAGCCGAGGTCCTCCACGACGTCGTTTCGACTCCCGCCGGCTGGGAGTCCCTGCTGTCCCTGGCACCCGAACGTACCAGGGACCTGCTCGGCAAATTCAGTGTCTCGGCGGTCGGTGCGTCCCCGGTGAGCGCTGAGGACCCGGGTTCACCGATTCAGTGGTTACTCACCCACGGGCTCCTCGCCCGCCTGGATGCGAGCCATGTTGAGCTCCCCCGCGCCGTCGGACGGGCCGCGCGTGGTCATTCCATCATTGAGCAGCTGCGCTGTGACCCCCCGGTTCCCGAGCTTCGAACCATCCGGAACAGTCTGCGGGATAACGCCGCGCACAGCGCGGTCGCCGAAACCCTCCGTCTGGTCACCGACCTCGTCGCAGCCGTCGAGGTTTCCCCGATCACCACGTTGCGGTCCGGCGGGGTGGGCGTCCGGGAAATCCGGCGGCTCGCCGATGCCCTGCGGGTCGACACCGAGCAGGCTGCCTGGCTGGTGGAGCTCGCGGCCCTCGCCGGCCTGCTGGTACTCGACGTCGACACCTCCCGTTGGCGCATTGAACCAGGCACTCTCTGGCTGGCGCAGGACCGGGTGGAGCAGTGGCACCGTCTGGCGACCACGTGGCTGGATGCGCAACGCGCGCCGTCGTTGGTAGGAACCCAGCTCACCGCCGGTGCCACGGTGAACGCTTTGGCGGCCGAGGCCGGCCGACCCGACGCCCCCCACATCCGGTCCCGGATGCTGGCGGCGCTGGCTGCCCTCAGCGACGACGCCAGCGGGCACCCAATTGACGGCGCCATGTCGGCCGTATTGCAGACCCGCGACGTCGTCGAGTGGCTTACGTGGAGCCAGCCGCGCCTGCAGCGGCGCTTTGCCCGGCTGGTTCCGGGCATGCTCACGGAGGCGTCCCGCCTTGGCCTGATGGGGTCCGGCGCATTGACTGAGCTAGGCTCCCTGACCGCAGCCGGCAGGCACGACGACGCCGCCGCCGTCCTGCGCGGCGCCCTGCCCGCCCCGCTGCGGCACTTCATGTTGCAGGCAGACCTGACCGCTGTTGCCCCCGGATATCTCGAGCCCGAGGTCGCCACCGAGCTGGCCCTCCTCTCCACCCCCGAGGGCCAGGGGCCGGCCAGCATCTACCGGTTCTCGGCGGAGTCGCTGCGCCGCGCGTTCGACGACGGCCAGGATGCCTCGACGATTCTGTCGTTCCTGGCACGCCATTCGGCCACCGACGTTCCACAGCCGTTGAAGTACCTGGTCGACGACACCGCATCGAGGTACGGCCGCCTCCGGGTGGGCAGGGCCAGCAGCTATGTTCGCAGCGACGATGATGCGGCGCTTTCAGCCCTCCTGACCGATCCCCGGGCCGCAGCACTTGGCCTGGTGCAGCTCGCGCCGACAGTCGTGATTTCCCAGGCGTCCGGGCCGGAGCTCGCGGCGGTCCTGCGTGACCTCGGGTACGCCCCCGCCCTCGAGGGCTTGGCTGTGCCATCCAGTCCCGGACGGTCCGGCCCCGCAGGCGGGCCGGGAAGCGTGACGGCGGCGTCGTCGCGGGTGACGCTGAACCCCTGGACCCTCTCATCGGAGGACATCGCCAACCAGGTGGCAGTGCTTCGCGGTGCCGGGGTGGCACCTGCGGACGGAATGTCGACCACTGAGAGTGACACCCTGCTGGGGCTCGAGACCCTCCGCAAGGCAATCCGGCTGCGACGCCCGGTCCGGCTCGGGTTCGCCGACAGCCAGGGGAATTCCACCCGGCAGGTCCTTGTTCCACTATCTGTATCCGGCGGCAGGGTCCGGGTCATTGACCCGGCCAACGAGGTCGAAAAAGTCGTCTCGATCCACCGGATCATGGACGTTGAACTACTTTCCATCGATGAAGGGGCAGTAACTGATGCCTGACGGCCCGCTGATCGTCCAAAGCGACAAAACCATCCTGCTTGAGGTGGACCACGAACAATCCACCGAAGCACGGCACGCGATCGCGGCGTTCGCTGAGCTGGAACGCGCCCCTGAACACGTCCACAGCTATCGACTGACTCCGCTCGGGCTGTGGAATGCCCGTGCGGCTGGGCTCGACGCCGAGCATGTCCTCGACACCCTGCTGAAATACTCACGGTTCCCGGTACCCCACGCGCTGCTGGTGGACATTGAAGAAACCATGTCACGGTACGGGCGGCTCCGCCTTGAGAAGGACGACCAGCATGGGCTGGTCCTGCGCACCAACGACTACCCGGTCCTTGAAGAGGTGCTGCACGCCAAGAAGATCCAGCCCCTGCTGGGCCCGCGTATCGACGGAGAAACGGTGGTGGTGCACTCCTCCCAGCGCGGTCAGCTCAAACAGTTGCTCCTGAAGCTGGGCTGGCCGGCGGAGGACTTTGCCGGCTATGTGGATGGCAAACCCCACCCCATCGCCCTGCTCGAGGACGGGTGGACGCTGCGCCCCTATCAGAAGCTGGCCATGGAAAACTTCTGGTCGGGCGGCTCGGGCGTCGTCGTACTCCCCTGCGGTGCGGGCAAAACCCTGGTGGGCGCTGCAGCGATGGCGACCTCCCAGACCACCACGTTGATCCTGGTCACCAACACCGTCTCCGCCCGCCAGTGGAAGGATGAGCTGCTGAAGCGCACATCCCTGACCGAGGACGAGATCGGTGAGTACTCGGGCGCGGTCAAGGAGATTCGGCCGGTCACCATAGCCACCTATCAGGTGCTGACGTTGCGGCGGGGTGGCCTCTACCCGCACCTCGAACTCCTCGACGCGAATGACTGGGGGCTGATCGTCTATGACGAGGTGCACCTGTTGCCTGCCCCAATCTTCCGCATGACAGCCGATCTGCAGGCACGACGCCGACTCGGCCTGACCGCGACCCTGGTCAGGGAGGATGGCCGGGAGGGCGAAGTGTTCTCCCTCATCGGCCCCAAACGCTATGACGCCCCCTGGAAGGACATCGAGGCGCAGGGCTACATCGCGCCGGCCGACTGTGTGGAGGTGCGAGTGGATCTGCCGCGCGACGAGCGGGTTGCCTACGCGATGGCCGAGGACGGCGACAAGTACCGCCTGTGCGCCACGTCGGAGACCAAGAGCGGCGTGGTCGAAAAGCTGGTCGCCTCGCACCAGGGCGAGCAGCTGCTGGTGATCGGCCAGTACATCGACCAGCTGGACGAGCTCGGCGAGCGCCTGAATGCCCCCGTGATCAAGGGGGACACTTCCGTGAAGGAACGGCAGCGGCTGTTTGGCGAGTTCCGCAACGGGGAAATCCACACTCTTGTGGTGTCGAAGGTAGCCAACTTTTCCATCGACCTCCCCGAGGCCTCGGTCGCCATCCAGGTGTCCGGGTCCTTTGGATCCCGGCAGGAGGAAGCTCAACGACTGGGTCGCCTGCTGCGCCCCAAGGCCGATGGTCGGGCCGCAAGGTTCTACACCGTGGTCGCGCGGGACACGATTGACCAGGACTTCGCCGCAAAACGGCAACGGTTCCTGGCCGAGCAGGGCTATGCCTACCGGATCATGGACGCCGCGGACATTCCTCAGGGCTGACATACGGGAAGCTTTCACGCACTATCCAGACAACTCCCAGTGTCTGGGAGGATACTGGGAACTGTGAAAAAGACTGGACCTGAAGCAAAACTCCTCGTAGTGGATGACGAGCCAAACATTCGTGAGCTCCTCTCCACCTCCCTGCGTTTCGCGGGTTTCGACGTCGTCGCTGCCGCCAACGGCCGCGAAGCGCTGGCCGCTGCCGAGACCCATAACCCCGACCTGGCAGTACTCGATGTCATGTTGCCGGACATGGATGGTTTCACAGTGACCCGCCGGCTTCGTGCCGCCGGACGGCACTTCCCCGTTGTGTTCCTCACCGCTCGAGACGACACCGACGATAAGGTCACCGGGCTGACCGTGGGCGGCGACGATTACGTCACCAAACCGTTCAGCCTCGATGAGGTGGTGGCCCGGATCCGTGCCGTCCTCCGCCGCACCCAGCCCATGGACGATGACGACGCCGTGATCCGCGTGGACGATCTGGAGCTCGACGACGACGCCCACGAGGTACGCCGGGCGGGTGAGGTCATCGATCTCTCCCCCACCGAGTTCAAGCTGCTGCGCTACCTGATGATGAACCCTAACCGGGTGCTCTCGAAGGCCCAGATCCTCGATCATGTGTGGGAGTACGACTTCAACGGGGATGCCTCGATTGTCGAGTCCTACATCTCCTATCTGCGGCGCAAGATCGACAAGAACCCTGACGCGGTGGCCCTGATCCAGACCAAGAGGGGCGTCGGCTATCTGCTGCGTACCTCTGACAAGCGGTAGGTACCGACCCACGTGATTGATCGGTGGAAAGCCGCATCGCTGCGCACCCAACTGGTGGCCACCATGACTCTGCTCATGGTGGTCACTGTTGCGATTACCGGCATTGTCACGGTCTCGATGCTGCGCGGCAGCCTGATTGAGCAGATGGACAAAGATATACGCGCCAACGCCTACGATGTAGCGCAAACCATTCTGCCGGACGGGCCCGCCAGCGGGAACCTGCTCAGGTTTTACGGAGAATTACGAGACGTGGACGGTCAGAAGCTCAGGGGGACCCTCTCCGAGGACTCTAGCGACGTTCCCGACATCCCAGAGATAGATTTCCAGGAGGTCCTCGATCGGGAGCAGACAGGTTTCACCGTGCCTGGCAGCACTCCCGACAGCGCCGGCTGGCGCGTCGTGCTCATCGAATTGAGCAACGGCCAGGGCAGCGTGGCCATTGCTTCGAGCCTGGCTACGGTCAACAAATCATTGGAGGAGGCCGGGCAGATCATCTTCTTCGTCGGCCTCGGGGCGACGATGGTGGCCAGCGGTATCGCCTTCGTTGCCGTGACCCGTCAGTTCAGGCCACTGGGTCGGGTGGAACGGACTGCTGCGGCGATCGCCGCCGGCGACCTTTCCCGACGCGTCGAGGTGGAACGGCCGGCCACTGAGGTGGGGAGGTTGTCGCGTTCACTCAACGCCATGCTCGCCCATATCGAGACAGCGTTCTCGGCCCGAACGGAATCCGAACGCAAGATGCGTCGTTTCGTCGCTGACGCGTCCCACGAACTGCGCACCCCGCTCGTAACTATCAGAGGGTTCTCGGAACTGTACCGGCACGGAGCGCTGCAGAACGACGACGACGTGCGGGCGGCGATGGGCCGGATCGAAAGTGAAGCCAAGCGGATGGGTGAGCTGGTTGAGGACCTGCTGACGCTCGCCAGGATCGACGAACAGCGCCCGCTGGAATCCGAACCACTGGACCTGGTCATTCTCGGCAACGATGCAGCGCTCGATGCCCGTGCGATTGCCCCTGATCGTGAAATCACCGTCATTGGTCTGGACGGCGGTCCTGCGCATTCGGCACCAACCGTTGGGGACGAGGCCAGGCTCCGTCAGGTCGTGGCCAACCTCATGACCAATGCTTTGCGGTACACCCCCGATGGCACCCCGATCGAAGTCGCGATTGGTGTGGCGCCGGTGATCCACGGTCGGATGGACTCGGTGATCGAGGTCAGGGACCACGGCCCGGGTATCTCCGAGGAAGACGCGGCTCGGGTTTTCGAGCGGTTCTACCGCGCCGACTCATCCCGCTACCGCGAGACCGGCGGCACCGGCCTGGGGCTGGCGATTGTTGCTGCCCTGGTGGCCCAGCATGACGGCTCTGTGCGGTTGGAGGAGACCTCCGGCGGCGGAGCTACCCTGTCCATCCGGCTGCCGTATAGCGCCCTCGAATCGGATGACTCCTCCTCCACAGCCTTTTAGGCATGGGCGCTGCCCACTTTTCCGGCTTTCCCTCCCCAAACCCCTGAGCGCTCGGCCTAGGGTCGAAGCTAACCAGCAATGGTCCGGGAGTGGCCGTCAATGAGGAGGAAGCACATGGCAAACTTTCAGGTCGACACAGATGCACTCGCCGCAAAGGGCAGCGAAGTGCAGGGAACCATCGGCCGGCTGCAGTCCGAGGTGAATACGATGCAGGCGGGCCTGCTGGAACTGGAGATGCTGTGGAAGGGGCAGGCCGCCGCGAATTTCCAGCAGGCTGTGGCTCAATGGCGTGCCACCCAGGCCCGGGTAGAGGAGTCGTTGGCGGAGATCAATCATGCCCTGACGGTGGCCACCCAGCAATACGCCGACGCCGAACTGAGCAATGCGCGGATGTTCCTGTACTGAGCCTGGACTACCCTCCTGCCCACGGTGACCGGCAGGCCGAGCTTCCCGGTTAACGCCGGAAGGACGGCACCCCGTGAGGGTACCGTCCTTCCAGATTCAGCAAGGCGAGGTGGTGACACCTCGCCAGTGGGGACTAGAAGCCGCCCATACCGCCCATGCCGCCCATTTCGTCGCCGCCGCCGCCGCCGGCTGGAGCCTTTTCAGGCTTGTCAGCTACTACGGCTTCGGTGGTGAGGAACAGACCAGCAATGGATGCCGCGTTCTGCAGTGCAGAGCGGGTGACCTTTACGGGGTCGTTGACTCCGGCTGCCAGCAGGTCTTCGTACACGCCGGTTGCTGCGTTCAGGCCGTGGCCTGCAGGCAGTCCGCGGACCTTGTCGACAACGACGCCTGGCTCAAGGCCGGCGTTGAAGGCGATCTGCTTCAGAGGAGCGTCGATGGCAACGCGAACAATGTTCGCGCCGGTTGCCTCGTCGCCTTCGAGCTGCAGTGATGCGAAAGCCTTGGCGCCGGCCTGGATGAGAGCAACGCCGCCACCGGCGACGATTCCCTCTTCGACTGCTGCCTTGGCGTTGCGGACTGCGTCCTCAATGCGGTGCTTGCGCTCCTTGAGCTCAACCTCGGTTGCAGCTCCGGCCTTGATGACTGCAACGCCGCCGGCCAGCTTGGCCAGACGTTCCTGCAGCTTCTCGCGGTCGTAGTCGGAGTCGGAGTTCTCGATCTCGGCGCGGATCTGGCTGACGCGTCCGGCGATCTCTTCGGCGTTGCCTGCACCTTCGACGATGGTGGTCTCGTCCTTGGTGACAACAACTTTGCGTGCGCTACCCAGGAGGTCGAGCGTGGCGTTCTCAAGCTTGAGGCCAACTTCTTCGGCGATAACCTGGCCACCGGTGAGGATAGCGATGTCAGCCAGCTGGGCCTTGCGGCGGTCACCGAAGCCTGGAGCCTTGACGGCTACCGACTTGAACGTGCCACGGATCTTGTTGACCACCAGGGTAGCCAGCGCTTCGCCTTCGATGTCTTCAGCGATGATCAGCAGGGGCTTGCCTGACTGCATGACCTTCTCAAGAACCGCTACGAGGTCCTTGACGTTGGAGATCTTGGAGTTGACGATCAGGATGTACGGATCTTCAAGTACCGTTTCCTGGCGCTCTGCGTCGGTAACGAAGTAGCCGGAGATGTAGCCCTTGTCGAACCGCATGCCCTCGGTGAGCTCGAGCTCAAGGCCGAAGGTGTTGGATTCTTCAACGGTGATAACGCCTTCTTTGCCGACCTTGTCCAGCGCTTCAGCGATCAGATCGCCGATCTGCTGGTCACCGGCAGAGATGGAAGCCGTTGCAGCGATCTCTTCCTTGGTTTCGATTTCCTTGGCGGAAGCCAGCAGCTCGCGAGTGACGGCTTCAACAGCCTTCTCGATGCCGCGCTTCAGGCTCAGTGGATCGGCGCCAGCAGCAACGTTCCGCAGGCCTTCCTTGACCAGTGCCTGTGCAAGGACGGTGGCGGTGGTGGTACCGTCGCCGGCGACGTCGTCAGTCTTTTTGGCGACTTCCTTAACCAGCTCTGCGCCGATCTTTTCGAACGGGTCGTCCAGTTCGATCTCCTTGGCGATGGATACACCATCGTTGGTGATCGTGGGGGCGCCCCACTTCTTTTCCAGGACGACGTTGCGGCCACGTGGGCCCAGCGTTACCTTGACGGCGTCGGCGAGGATGTTGAGTCCGCGCTCAAGGCCGCGGCGTGCCTCTTCATCAAAAGAAATGATCTTGGCCATAGTGGCTTAGGTCCTTTCGGGGACAGTACTGCTTATCAGCAAACTTATGCTCACCGGCTGCGGTGCCCGCGACGGACGGGTATCAGCAGGACGATCTCTTTACGTCCCGCCACGACCCTCACCACAGTGGTGTGCTTGTCACATCCAACCCCGCCAACAATTAGCAGTCAGCGGCTTAGAGTGCTAACTCAATAATTAGCACTCTGGCTGCCTGAGTGCAAGTGAAGACCCTCCCGCTGGGCACGGGTGACGCCGTACACCACCGAGTCATTCCCAGTGCCAGGACACCGTCCCGAGCAGTTGGTTGGTTGGCCCATCGGCGATCACCAGCCGCCGACGCACCTCGGGCCACTCGCTGGAGTCCAGTTGCTCCTTGATGCGCTCGACGGCGGCGTCTGCCTCCTGCAATGTGTGCGGCGGGAAGTAGGGCCCGTCCCACAGATTCCACTCGTGGTGAGGTTTCAGCCATTCGCGATAAGCGGAAAGATCTTCGGGCCGCCAGTCACGGAGCCGGATCTGCCGGCCCTCGATCAGCACCCTCGACATCTGCTCAATGCCTATTGGAATCCGGGGCCGACAACCACTGTGATGCTCGAAGACACTTCGGTGGTTTCGACCAGGGTTGGGATGCCGAGGATGCCAGCTACTTCCTGTGCCGCCGCAAGCTGGGAGGCGTTGTTGTAGAAGATCACTGAGGTCTGGGGCGGCGCTCCGCCCCAGTCTGCGATCTGGCCCACAGTCCAGCCACCAGCCGTGACCCGGCCGGCTGCCGAACTGGCCAATCCGCCGATGCCCGTTGAGTTGTAGACGTTTACTGCCTGGGCCCGGTCGATCGCTGCCGGTTCCTTGCTGGGAGTGGGTTCATCCTCGGTGGGCTCAGCGGTGGGAGCCCCTGTTGGGGCTTGGATCGCCGGATTGGACGGGGTCGGCTCGGGCTCGGAAGCGTCGTCGTCGGCCGGGGCAGGCGACGCGTTCGAGGTGGTCTCGGAGACCGGCGCGGTGGTGGTCTGGCTGGCGGATGACTCCGTCTGGCCAATGCCAAGACGGGGAAGAATAAAGTAGGCGGCCAGCCCGACGGCGAGCGCGAGTACCCCAACCAGGATTTTCAACGCCAGCCCACTGGACCGCGGAGGAACCAGTCTTTCCCGGTGAACGCCCTGCCGCGATGCGGATTCAGGGATCTTGTCGAACTCGTCCCGGGGGTACTGGCTCATAGTTATGCGTCATCCTTGGGTTTTGGCGCTGTAAAGGGTTCGCCGGGAGCGTTCAGATGTCAGCGCCGAGGCGGCGGGCTGAGCGCGCGCGCTGACGCGATGTACGTAGTCTACGCAGTCGCTTCACCAGCATCGGATCGTGAGCCAATGCTGCCTCGGTGTCGATCATGGCGTTGAGGATTTGGTAGTAGTGGGTAGCCGACAGGTCGAACAGTTCGCGGATGGCTTGTTCCTTGGCCCCTGAGTACTTCCACCACTGGCGTTCAAGGGCAAGCATTTGCTGCTCGCGGTCTCCCAGCACAGACGCCTGACGGTGACCCTCCGGATCAGGGTGTACCGCACTGTCAGCGCGCACCGCATCAGTCACTGCCTATCGCCCCTTAGTTGAAGGCAGCTTAGTGGAACGCTGCCGTTGACCTTCATGGTAATTGGGAATAACACGGTTGTCATTTGGCGGGCTCGGGCACAAGGATGGGAGGGTGTCCGAATACCAGAGCGCCCTCTTCCCCGAGCCAGCCCCCTCCCCCACGGCGTCCCCGATCCGGGACGGCTCGAAATTCCCGTTCGCCGCCCCCGTTCCGGTGGCCGACGTCGTTCATCCGTCCTGGGCTGCCGCGCTGGCGCCGATCGAGCCGCAACTGCACCTGCTCGCCGATCGGCTCCGCACGGAGGTCGACGGCGGACACGAGATCCTGCCGCCAGCCGAGCACATCCTCCGGGCGTTCAGTTACCCGATGGATCAGGTCAAGGTGCTGATCCTGGGTCAGGACCCGTACCCGACGCCGGGGCACGCCGTCGGGCTGTCCTTCTCGGTAGCGGGAAGCACCCGACCCCTTCCACGGAGCCTCGCCAATATCTATCGGGAACTCGCTACCGACACCGGCACGTCGGTTCCTGCGCACGGCGACCTGTCGGGGTGGGCCGAGCAGGGAGTGCTGCTGCTGAACCGGGTCCTGACGGTGCGGGCCGGCGGCGCGGCGTCACACCGCAGACTGGGCTGGGACGTAGTGACCGATGCAGCGGTGGAAGCCCTGGTGGCCAGAAACCTACCTCTGGTTGCGGTGCTGTGGGGCAGGGACGCCCAGCAGATCAAGCCCCTGCTCGGCAGCACTCCGGTGATCGAGTCAGTGCACCCAAGCCCGCTGTCGGCGTCGCGAGGGTTCTTCGGCAGCCAGCCCTTCACCCGGGTCAACACGTTCCTGGCGGAGCAGGGCGCCGAACCGGTGGACTGGCAGTTGCGCTGACTTACCGGCGCCGGTTCCGGCGTTCGTTACTGCTGACTCCCTTGGTCAGCGGACGGGCCAGGTTGTCACCCAGCACCACGCCGCCGGCAATGGCAAGAATGATCGTCAACGCATTGAACAGGCTGTTGGTGCCAGCCCCAATCAGCTCGGTTTCGATCGTCAAGCCGTACATCGACCTGAACACCATCAGGCCCGGGTAGAGGAACATGACGGCCGGAACTGCCACGACCAGCTGGGGTGCGCCCATCCGCAACGCCACCATTCTCGCGAGCATCCCGATCAGCACTGCGGCGATTGCCGGGGCTAGGCGGTAGCCCACGCCCAGGCTGACCACCAGCGAGTACAGCAGGAAACCGGTGACACCGATCAGGGCCGTGGGGAGCAGGAGTTTCATGTCGGTCTGTTCTGCGACTCCGATCATGGCGACGGCGATCAGCACCAGCGCTGCCGCCACCGGCAGCGGATACATTGACCCTTCGGTCGTCAGCGCCAGCTCTGGCACCCCCACCAGTGCGCCAACGACCAACGCGACGGCGATCCCGGAGATGATCGCGGCAAACACGAGGAACGCTGATAGATACCTGCCCGCCGCGGTGACCGGGAATCCGTTGATCGCGTCCTGGGTTGCGGAGACGAGTCGGCCAGTCGGCAGCAGTAGCAGGATTCCGCCCACCACGACGAACGACGGCGCAATGCCGATATCAAGCCACCAGAAAAACATCGCGATGATCGTGACCATACCCGAGGCGGTAGCTACCGCGAAGAACTCAGGAACCCGCCACTTCCCCAACTGACGCAAGAGGAGGTCGACGCCGATGCAGCTGGCAAAGCTGATCAGCGACTCCAACGGTCCGCCACCAATGAAACTCACGATGGCAGCCCCGAACACACCGAAGGCAGCCGTCACCATCCACCGGGGAAAGGGTTTCGGCTTGTGGGTGATCTCGTCGAGCCGAGCCGCAGCTTCGATCCGCGAGGTTCCGCCGTTGACGACGTCGGTCACCAACTGATGCACCTTCAGCAGTCCGGCGTAGTTATTGGTCCAGGAACGAACCACCCGCAGCACGGTGACTGGGGTCTGGTCCTTGGCCGAATAGTTCAGGATGACCGACTGGTTGGTGATGTCCACTTCGATGTTGTCCAGCCCAAAGGCTGCGGTGACCGCGATGATGCTGGTTTCGACCTCAAGGGCGCCGGCGCCGTACCGGAACATCGTTTCGGCCAGGCTCAGCGCGAAATCGAGGGTTCTTCGCGCGTTGATGTCCGGCCCGGAAACCTGGATGGTGGGATTCGCATAGGGGCTGCCAGCCAGCCGTTCAACGATGCTCATCGCCTGGGTGGGCGGAGTCTCCCCCTGCACCAGTCGGCGGAGTACCTTCCTGGCTGCGGCATTCGAGCGGTCGGGGCGCACTGAACGGGGCGTGGTCGGCAGCGCATCGGTGGGCGTCGAGTAGGTCCTGCGATCCGGCTTGTTATTTGCCGGACGTGGGCGGGACTTGGGCTTGGCTCCGGAAGACCTGCCAGGCTTGCCGGCCGATCCGGAGCGGCCTGCGTATCCCGGGCCCCCAGGGGTGCCGGGCAGCGAATGAACGGGACGTGCTGCGGGCTGGGCAACGCTGGCCGGGGTCCCCGCGGTGGGAACGATCGGCAGCTGTTCGGCTACCGGCGCAGGGTTGGTGTTGGGGTTGCGGCCGTCGTCGGCCTCGGTCTTCTCTCCCATGGAATTCACCCCTTCATCCGGTGCGCCCGCAGGGAGCGGGAGTGTTTGTTTAGTAGAACGGTTGCTGGTGTCGGCGCCAGTAGATTTGTCGAGCGACCTTCTCGCCGATCACGTTCCAGAGTCGATACTTCCACGCGCTGAGCGGTAGGTCATAACAGCCGACGAAGTCCGTCACAGTCTTGGTGAAGCTGGTCTTGAACAGACCCAACCCATGGTGCTGATGGGTGGGGTCCTTGAGCCGGTCGCTGGGGGGAGTGCCGCAGAAATCGTATTCAACTATCCCGAACTCTTCCTTGAGGTCAGTGATCGCCTGCCACTGCACCAAGTGGGAGTCACCATACTGGGATCGTTTGGGCTTGGATCCGCCGTCCTTGTAAGTACCTTTGAGCCCGTAGTTGATGACGAACGCGCCAACGGCGGGTTCGTCATCTTCGTAGACGAAGTACAGGCGACCCTGGCCGGCGTCGGCGAAGTTCCGCCAAAACCGGCTGTAGTACTCATACGAGCGGAGCTTGGCGGCCGATCGATCCTCGATGTGGGCCATCAGCTGGTACATCTGGCGAAAGTTTTCGTCAGTGGGTTCCATCCGGCGCACTTCGACGCCTTCACGGCTGGCACGACGTACAGCGTTGCGGCCGCGCGAATGCAGGTTGCGCAGCAGTTGGTTCGGTTCTGGGGTGGTGTCCAGGATCGCAGTGTGGTCGTTGGGCTGCAGATCGAAGGTTTTGATCAGGCCCGCGTTGAGAAACAGCCGGACGACGTCGTCGTCGGCAGGGATGTCGGGCTCCACCTTCACTGCGAACACGTTGTGACGCCCGGTACGGACCAGGTCCCGGCAAGCGTCAAGCACCGCCGGCACATGGGCAGGATCGGCAACGTCAGGGCCCTTGATGAGATACCAGAGGGCGCCCAGCAGAGGCAGCCGCTTTTCGATCACCAGGTTGTAGGTGGTGTACTCGGCGCTTTCAAAGACCAGGAACCGGGGAGTCCAGCCGTGCTGAGACTTCACATCGGCGAAGGATGCCGACTGGAGCATGTTTCCCCCGTTAGGGTTCGACGTCACCAACGCGTCCCAGTTGTCCCGCTCCTCGGCCGTGGCTAGACGCGCGGTGAACTTAACCAAAATCCCTCAATCAGTGGTGGTGAAACAAAGACAATTCAGTGTACCGGTTGGCCCTGTTTGCCTCGGTCAGCTTCGCTACTGTCTGGCCACCGCGCCGCAAATCGTCACCTTAGGCAACGACACTGCAGTGTGATCCACCTCATTCCTCGAGTGGTGCCCTAGCATCGAATGTATGGACTATCGATACCTCGGAAACAGTGGATTCAAGATCTCGGAAATCACCTACGGCAACTGGTTGACCCACGGATCGCAGGTGGAGAACGACGTCGCCACCCAGTGTGTGTGCGCGGCCCTGGATGTGGGCATCACCAGTTTCGACACGGCAGATGTATACGCCAACACCGCCGCCGAAACGGTGCTCGGCGAAGCCCTGAAGGGCGAGCGGCGCCAGTCCCTGGAGATCTTCACCAAGGTGTGGGGGCCCACCGGGCCGAAGGGGCCAAACGACGTCGGGCTCTCCCGTAAGCACATTATGGAGTCAATCAACGGTTCGCTGGAGCGCCTGCAGACCGACTATGTGGACTTGTACCAGGCGCACCGTTACGACTACCAGACGCCGCTGGAAGAGACGATGCAGGCGTTCGCGGACATCGTTCGCCAGGGCAAGGCCCTGTACATCGGTGTCAGCGAATGGGATGCACGCCAGATCCGCGCCGGGCATGCGCTGGCCAAGGAACTCGGCTTCCAGCTGATCTCCAACCAGCCTCAGTATTCGATGCTGTGGCGGGTCATTGAGGAGGAAGTGGTTCCCGTGTCCGAGGAGCTGGGGTTGTCCCAGATTGTCTGGTCACCGGTGGCGCAGGGCGTGTTGACCGGCAAGTACCAGCCAGGTGGCACCCCCGAGGAAGGATCGCGGGCCGCCGATGACAAGGGCGGCTCAAACATGATCAAGCGGTGGATGTCCGACGAGACACTCACCAGAGTGCAGAAGCTCCAGCCGATCGCCGATGAGGTTGGGCTCACCATGGCACAACTGGCTATCGCCTGGGTGCTGCAAAACAAGAACGTTGCTGCAGCGATCATCGGCGCGTCGAAGCCTGAGCAGGTCAAGTCAAATGCTGTGGCATCGGGAGTGACCCTCGACGCTGCTGTCATGGCCAAGATTGACGATGCGGTTGGTTCGATGGCGGAGACCGATCCGGCGAAAACTGTTTCACCTGAGCAGCGGCCCGTATGAGGCTCGCGGTAACCGGTGCCACCGGCAAATTGGGCCGCACAGTCACCTCGGTTCTGAGAGCCGCGGGGCATGAGGTTATTGGTATGGACGTGCAGGGGGAACGTGGTCCTGGCTTCGTGAAGATCGACCTGACCAACTACGGACACGTCATTGATGCCTTCATGGGTGTCGACGATCAACATACCGGCTTCGACGCCGTCGTTCATCTGGCGGCCATTCCCGCTCCCGGCATCTACGCAGATGCTGCGACCTTCCACAACAACATGCCGGCCACCTACAACGTGTTCCAGGCCTGCCGCCGGGCTGGAATCAAGAAGGTTGTGTACGCGTCCAGCGAGACCGTACTGGGGCTACCCTTCGACGAGGACCCGCCCTACATCCCCGTCGACGAGAAGTACACCGCACGGCCGGAAAGCACCTACTCGCTGGTCAAACACCTAGAAGAGCAGATGGCGATCCAGCTGACGCGGTGGGATCCCGAGTTGAGCATTACCGCGCTGCGGTTCTCGAACGTCATGGACCCCGAGGATTATGCGAAGTTCCCTTCTTTCGATGCCGACGCTATGGCTCGGAAGTGGAATCTCTGGGGGTACATTGACGGTCGCGACGGCGCGCAGGCCGTGCAACGGGCGTTGGAAAACGCAGGGCCGGGCTTCGACACGTTCATCATCGCCGCAGCTGACACGGTGATGAGCCGCTCCAGCGCATCACTCGCTGCCGAGGTGTTCCCGGACGTCGAGGTGGTCAAGGACGTGGGCGAGCACGAGACGTTGCTGTCCATTGATCATGCCCGCAGCGTGCTCGGCTTCGATCCTCAGCACAGTTGGCGGGATCACGTCGGCTAGCTGAACCCGTGAAAAGCCGCCCAGCGACGCCGGGCGGCTTTTTCATGAGTTCAGGGTTTCGGAACCTACGAGGGGCCCGCCTCACCTGCATAGCCTTGGCCCCTATGACCTCGACACATCACGCTGGCCGCGAAGAATCAGCCTGCAAAAAAACTTCGAAAAAGTTTTTTCCGGGACCCCTATTTTCCCCTCATACTGTCGGTGCTCGATGATGGAATTGGGGTATGAAAAGCAGTGCAGCTTCTGCTGCCGGATCGGAAATCCCTGCCGAATCCGGCGCGGATTCCGCCTCGACCAGCGGGCCCGCGAACACGGCCACGGGTACTCCCGCCAGCGCTTCTGCCGGGTCTTCTGCTGGGTCTTCCGCTGGAACTCACGCCGGGGCTTCTGCTGGGTATGGTCCGGAGGGACCGCTGGGCGTGGACGCGGTGTGGACAGCACCCACTGTTGAACCGCCGGAGTCGGAGGCTGCGGGTTCGACCGATTCGGATGATGAGGCATCGGATTTTTGGGGATTGGCCTTCGTGCCCGGCGAACGGGTGCGCTCCAGTGACGAACCTCCCGCCCTGACCGGCCAACTCGGGCTCGCCGCCCCGGCCGGCCTTGACTCTGCCCAGGTCTTGGATGCGTTGAACGACATCGCCGAGGCGCGGTCATGGCTCGATGCCCAGGAAGCGAAACTGGTCACCCGAATCCTGGACCTGCAAACCGAGCAAACCCGTTGCGGCCGCGGGGCGTTCGGGTTCGAGAAAACCCTGACCGCAGCCGAGATCGGCGCCACGTTGCACCTGCCGGAGCGGACCGCCGGGTTCCTGGTCGAACACAGCACCCTGCTGACCCGCCACTACCCGGCCACGTTGAACGCGTTAGAGGACGGCAGACTCTCACGCCGCCATGCCTGGGCCGTTGTCGAAGAAGCCACAGACATGCCCGACACCGACCCTGCCCTGGCGGCCGCCTATGAAACCAGGCTGATCGCGTTGGCCGGTCAGACCACCGTGACGAAGTTCTGCCGCCAGGCCCACCGGTTACGCGAAAAACTTCACCCCGAACCCATCAGTAGCCGGCACCGGAAAGCTCTCCGGGAACGCGAGGTGGTCCTGAACCCCGCCCACGACGGGATGGCCTGGCTCGCCGCGTACCTGCCGACCGATCACGCGGCCGGGATCTTCCACCGGGTCGACACCGCAGCCCGGGCCCTGCAGGGCCCCGACGAGGCCAGGACTCTCACCCAGCTCAGGGCCGACGTTCTGGTGGACGTCCTCACCAGCGCCGGACCCACCGGATACCTGAGTGGCCCGGCCAGAGGGACCAGCGGGACCGAATCCTCTGGGCCCGAAGATTCCGTGCCCAGGAGCGATTATGACAGCGGCGACGGGTCCAACGCGTCGACCGGGTCCAGCGCATCCAGTCGGCCGTGGGAGGCCGGCACGTATTGGGGTGTGCAGGCGAAGGTGTTCGTCACCGTCCCGGTGATGACTCTCCTCGGCGGGGACACACCGGGTGAGTTGGAAGGCTACGGTCCGATTGATCCCGAAACAGCACGTCAGCTCGCCGGGCACGCACCATCGTTCACCAGGATCCTCACCCACCCCTTCACCGGAGCCAGGCTTGGCGCTGATGCGACCACGTACCGGGTCCCGCAGGACCTGAAGGATGCGGTCCGGGTTAGGGATGGGACGTGTCGGCATCCGGGGTGTAACCGGTTGGCGGTGTTCTGCGAACTCGACCACACCACCCCCTGGTCCCAAGGCGGCAAAACGTCCTACGGAAACTTGGCGGCCCTGTGTAAACGCCACCACATGTTCAAAACCGAAGGCTACTGGCACTACCAACAACCAGACCCCGGGACCATCATCGCGATCTCACCTGCCGGTGAAACCTACCTCACCCGACCAGACCCACCACCAGCACCACCACCCGACATACCCCCGCCCTTCTAGAAGCACCCATTGAGTCAGCACCGCCTCCTAGGCAGCCCCAGCGTGCCTAGCAGCTCCGCCCCAGACGTGAGATTTGGTGATTCAAAAAACCGTCGGCCCACCACATGTCACCTCTGGCGGGCGGATGCGGCCAGAGGGTACGGGGCTGGGCTGGACGGGTGCGGCCAGAGGATGCGGGGCAGCCAGAGGCGGGGCGCGAAGCTCTACCGCAGCGCGGAAGTGGACGCTCCTGCATGGCTGCGGGAGCGCACCCTGATGATGACTGTTGCAAGCAGGACGATTGCCGCCACGACCGCGGCAGCGATCGACGTCGTCGCCGATTCCATGTCGCCACTGGTGCGCCCAACCGCGATCCAGGTGAGTCCCCAACCAATAGCCGCCGCGACGGCGAGACGACCCTTGCCTTTGAGCGCCAGCCCTAGGCCAACCAATGCAACGACGGCAAGGACAGCGACAGCCCAAACTTCTTCGTTCAGGCCAAACCCATCGAAGCCTGCAGCGGTCAGCGCAGCAGCGATGTTCGCGCACACCGCCACGCAGACCCAGCCAAGATAGAGGCCCAGCGTGCCATCGACAATCACTGCCTCAGGCCACGATGATGCTGGCCGGCCGCTGTAGCGCAGAAATACGACGGTCAGGACTGCAAGCAGCACCAGAATCACCGGCACACTCGCATTGAGCCACCCGGCCTGGATGCTCAGAATCCAGACCGCGTTCAACACCATTGACACTGCGACCATCCAGCCGAGCGATCGTTGCCGCTGCGCGGATCGCTGTGACGGCAACCATTGCCAGACGGTGTAAGCCACCAAGCCCGCGTACACCACTGACCAAATGGAGAACGCAGCACTCGCCGGGGCCAGAAGGGTGGCGTCCGTGCCCAATGCCCCGCCAGCCGCCTCTGCGATGGGCGTCCCGCCGAAGACTCCGACACCGATCATCGATCCCACCAGGCAGAAGATCATGCTGGCAGTGACAGCTATCTGGCGATACAGGTCAGCGCTGGTCTTTTCCTTGCTTGATGTGTGGGTTCTCATACCTCTATTGAACCGGTCAGACCGCGATAAAACTATCTCCTCCGCCAAGAGGTCAGTAGGCTGGGTAGTTCACGTGTTGACTCGAAAGGTGCATGTCATGACTGAATCAAACCTCCCCGAAGAGGAACTGAGTATCACCGACGCAATCGATACAGCGGAAGCCGAGGAGCTGGATCCGGTGGCTGCGGGACAGCCCGACAGCTACCCGGGCGCTGCGGAAGACAACCCTGACCAGTGGCGAAACGACCCGCTACTTCAGGACGAGCCGGCTGCGACGGTGACCGCGGAAGGCACCGTTGCAGAGCAGGTACTGCGCGATGGATCTGAGGGCGACGACGCCGCACCGACGCTGGGCGAAGCCGCCGCGGACGTCGATTTCGGCGATCCCGCTGACGAATCAGAGATCGATGGCAGCGACGACAGCGCCAACCTTGGCGGTTCGCCCCTCAGCCATGCCGATGAGGATCTGCTGGGTCACTAGCCGTCACACCCGATCCTCAGGCTGCGTCGTCGACAGACCGAGGGGTGGTCCGTCGACGGCGCAGTGGAGAAGTCTTCTGGTGGTTAGCCTTCGCATTCCCGGCAGAACAGGAGGTCGCCCTTCTGGCGGGCAACCTGGCTGCGGTGGCGGACCAGGAAACAGGAGGAGCAGGTGAACTCATCATCCTGCGGCGGAATTACCTGGATCAGGAGCTCCTCACCCGAGAGATCCGCGCCGGGAAGGTCAATCCCTTCGGCAGTGTCGGCATCCTCGACGTCAACTGAAGCCGACTGGGATTTGCTGCCACGGTTAGCCTGAAGGGCTTCGAGGGACTCGGCTTCCTTGTCCTCATCGTTGTTGCGTGGTGCGTCGTAATCCGTTGCCATTCCGGTGCCGTTCTCTTGAAAATCGCTGAAGCTGTGTGGTTGATGCAGCCACCGAGTATAACCATGAAATTCCTGACCAATGTGCAGGAGATATTGTTGCACGATTACGCATAATTGGGCCCCCTCTGAGCATCACGAAAGGGCCTACGGGGTGACAGCTAGGTAAGCGATATCCGTGGCTAGCTATTCCCGCCTACACCGGCCCTGGAATAGGTCGGACCTGGACGGGGTTGCCCCTTGCAGAACCTATTTTCAACGGAAAGTGCTGCTTGTGACTCTCTTCACCCCGCTCACCATTGGTGCCATGGAACTGCCCAACCGTCTCGTCATGGCCCCCCTCACCCGGGTCCGTTCGAGCAGGGAGGGCGTTCCTGGCCCTCTCGTGGTTGAGCACTACCGGCAGCGCGCATCATTGGGGCTGATCGTCACCGAGGGTACCTACCCGAGTGACGCCGGCCGAGGCTTCCCCGGCCAGCCAGGCCTAGTGACAGCGGAACAGTTGGCCGGCTGGCGCAATGTCACTACTGCTGTGCACGACGCCGGTGGGCGGGTCTTTGCCCAGGTCATGCATGCCGGACGGGTCACCCACGAGGCAACCACTGGCGGGCACACGGTCGTTGCTCCGACCGCTGTGGCGATCAATGGCGAAACCCGAACCTATGATGGCAAGTTGCCGTACCCGGTTCCCCACGCCCTGACCACTGACGAACTTCCCGGCGTCATCGATGAGTTTGTCCAGGCATCACGGAACGCGATCGACGCTGGTATGGATGGTGTTGAGCTTCATGGGGCCAACGGCTACCTCCTCCACCAGTTCATGTTCCCGGAAACCAACCAGCGCGACGACGGTTACGGCGGCTCCCCCGCCAACCGCGCCCGTTTCATGGCCGAGGTAGTCCAGGCCGTAGTTGCAGCGGTCGGCGCCGAGCGGGTGGGACTCCGGATTTCCCCGGGCACCAGCGGCAGGGACGTGCTACCCGCAGATCCCGACGACATCCTCGCTACCTATGGCGCAATGGTCGACGCTATCGCACCCCTCAACCTCGCTTATCTGAGCGTCCTACACGAAGACCCAGCCGGTTCACTGATCCAGGGACTCCGTTCGCGCTTCGGCGGACCCTTCCTGGTGAACAGCGGCTTCGGCGTGATTACCGACCGTGACGAAGCCGAGAGCATCCTCGCATCCCGGCTCGGAGACGCCGTCGTCGTCGGCCGTCAGGCGATCGCGAACCCGGATCTGGCCCGCCGGTGGCAGGAAGGCCTACCGCTGAACGAGCCCGACCCTGCGACCTACTATTCACACGGCGCCGAGGGATACATCGATTACCCGTTCTACGAGGATGTGCTGGCCGAAGCTACAGCCTAGGAGTCCCGGCCGCCCAGGATATGCACACCCACTCAAGAGAGCTAGCTTGGTAAAACCCTAGGAAGTCACACGATTCCTCGAATGTACGTCCTCAAGCCGTTGCGCATCCTGGTGCGGTAAGCCAATCTGAGGGGGTACTTAAGAAACTTTCCTCGCAGGGGTGAGTGGGTTAGGGTCGATTCGTATTCGCCGCAATGGGAATTCACCTCGCTGGCCAGCTCGCGCAGCAGGGATAGCTCTGGAGCTAATCGTGAAAACTGTCCAACCAATCTTCGCCCCGAAGACCCCGGGTTTGCGCAAGTCTGCCACGCGGACAACCCTTGCGGTTTGCGTAGCTATGGCGGCAATCTGCAGCTCCGGATATCAAAGCACCATCCAAGGAACGACCGGCCAACTGGCGGCGGCGGCAACTCGAAGTGCCGTGTCGACTGCCGTACCCACTGGTTGGGTTGGGCGTGAGCTACTGGCCATACCAGCTCCTGAAACCCCAGACTTCCTCTTTCCTGGTTCACCCGTCGACGAGACTGAGCCCAATATCCCCAAGCCCTCCGACGACGGTCGTCCTCTGACTAGCGGTCCCATGGACGACGGTCCAGCCCGGCCTGGTCTCGGCACACTCATGTCACCGCTGGGGACGCTCAGCCCCAGCTCGCCGTTCGGCGAGCGCATCAATCCACTTACTGGCGAGGCGGGCGAATTCCACTATGGGCTGGATTTCGCCGCACCCTGCGGTACGTCAGTTCATGCGGCGGATGCCGGAACGGTACGGGCCGTCGGGTGGCACCCCTGGGGTGGCGGGAATCGAGTGGAGATCGATCACGGCAACGGGCTGATCACCACCTACAACCACCTTGAGGGGATTTCGGTTGAAGCCGGAGCTACCGTTGAAGTCAGCGAGATTCTGGCGACCGTCGGGTCAACCGGGTCCTCAACGGGTTGTCATCTGCATTTTGAAACCATTCGCGATGGGTCCCACGTTGATCCTCGAGGATGGACGCTCACACCGCTGAATCCCGCATCCCAGGTGGGAACACCGGACATGACCTCCTACGCACCGGGTGGGGGCGCATCAAGCAATGCAGTGCCATGGGTAATTGCTATGCCTCACGAGGTGTCACACGGTACGGGTGACAGTCGCATCGAAGGGGTGCATGGACCGGCGATTGTTGCCGCGCCAGCAGTTCCGAAGCCTGCCGGTTCGACCCCGCCACGGCACTCTTACCCGGTTGCTCATGATTCCAAGCCGACTCCCCGACCCGCTGCCAGACCATCCGAACCCAAGTTGTCAGAACAGGATAAGCCTCAGCCGGGGCCGTCAAGCCAGAGTCCTTCGAGCCCGAACTCTTCGAGCCCAAGTCCGTCAACGGTCCCAACGAAACAGGATGAACCTGCACCGTCGCCCAGCTCCCCGGGGCCTGAGCCAGAAAATGAAACTACTTCCCCGCCCGCTCCCGGCCCCGAGCCCACACCCCAACCTGAGCCTTCACCCGCTCCTGAACCGGACCCTGACCCAGCTCTGGTCTGCACCGAACCTGAGACAGTCCAGGCTATTGGAAGTGGATCCGGTGAGGACTCGACGCCGGGACACGGCCCCCGACAGGATGCGTCGCCGTTCCCGGTACCGATTCCCGTACCAGTGACCGACGACGAACAGGTTGCCTCCGATGCCCCGGCCCCTCCTGCGGATGGCACTACTGAGGCGGATGGCACTACTGAGGAAGAGGCCGGGGACGGCGATCCGGCCGTTCCAGCTCCCCCCTGCGATGGTCAAGAGGAGTCAGACGCTGATTCAGATGGCGAGATGGACAACCACCAGGACCCCGTCGTCGCACCGGCAGACGAGGCGACCGCGGCAAAACCCTAGCCCGTCTGCAAGGTTGGTGATGCCTCATTTGTGGATTTGGCACTCTCTACCTGCATCACGGATGGGGAAAACGAGTATTCCCTACTCGTGACCCGGCGGGTGGCGTTTCGTAATGTCTATCCATGACAAACATTAATCACAGGTGTCAGTGTTGCGGCGAACTAGTTGACGAAGTCTTCTGCGAGGACTGCACCGAGGAATTTAGTCAAAACGCTGCCTGAGCGCTGAGCCGCCCGATCGCCGGGCTGTGAGCGGCCTAGGGATTTCGGACAGTGGGACCTCTTAAACTGAGGTTTCTACTGAAAGTGAGATCTGCAGTATGTCTGCATCGCGTCGCCGGTTTAGCCAGGAGTTCAAGG
>NZ_JBTNDW010000018.1:0-53125 GCF_054510775.1 Arthrobacter sp. TMT4-20
GGCGAAGTTCCGGCCCGGCATGAAGCGTTGCCGGAAGAACCTGTTCATCCGCTCCACCATGCCCTTGGACTCCGGGTCCCTCGGTGGAAGTAACCGAACTTCCAACCCCAGCGATCCGGCGAACGCGGCCACTGGCTCCGTTGGCTGGCGACGGCCGATACCGGATTCGTTGTCCCATAACAGGCGCGCCGGGACCGCTTGCGCGTCCTGGATCAGGGCCCACATTCCGCCAAGTAGATCAGGGGTCGTGCGGGAGGGCAGCATCCGGGCCTGGATGAATCCCGAGAACGCCGACGTCATCACCAGCACCGGCGGCGTATCGTGTTGGCCCTCGCCTACGGGCAACGGCTCATGCGGGAACCACAAATCGCATTGGATCTGGAAGCCCGGTACGTGGACCAGCCGGTCCACCGGGTCCGGCGGCGCGTACTCGGGCCGGATCAAGGCGACCTTCGCCCGGAACAGTGACGCCGATCCAGACCAGCCCACCCGCTCCGCGAGCGTCGCTGCTGGCATTGTCGGGGTTTTCACCAACAACTCGCGCACCCTCGGAGCGAACGCGTCGAAACTCGACGCCCCAGACGCCCGCTGATACTTCGGCACCCGATCCGATGCCAACGCCCGATCCACTGTTCCGCGGGAAACCCCCACGATCCTGCCGATCTCACGCTTCGAGTGCTGACCCGTCGAAAACAGGTGGCGTATCTTCGCCCAATCATCCAAATTGATCACCTTCCATCATGGTCGGTGGCCCTATTTTCAGTTGGCGTTCCTGGCCCTACTTTCGGCCGGCGTTAACACTGCTCTATGACGATCGAAAATAAGGCCATGCTCGATCGCGTCATTGCAGAGGTTTTCAATGGAGACTTCACTGCAACGCGGGTCAGCTCTGATGAAGCCCACGGAACACATGGCGTCCGGGTGAGCAACCGTTACCGCGAGGACCGGACAGCAACCATCCGAGCCGGCCACGTATGGATTGACGTCTTCATTCCGGAACTGAATGTCCAAACCAGCGTTCTATTGGACGATGGTGAAGAAGACGATGACGCCGAAAACGTGATCGAGGCCTACAGGGAGGCAGAGTTAAGGAGTGTCTGCCGCGTCATGCACGCGTACCTCGAAGGAGGAGGGCGTATCAGTGAACGACGAAGTCTGCTGGGCCGCGGCGTCGTCCGCAAACTGGTCATCGAGTCAGACGGCTTCGAGTGGCGCCTAGGGCGAAACTTCTCGAGCGGCCCGAAGCCGATTTGACCTGCGGAGGGATGGCCCGCACCAGACGCATCCCTGGCGAGTAAAGGGTGGATAGACGCCCTCGACGACGGTTCCTCGGCCAGGGCTCGGTCCCGGTCCTGAGCATCGAGGTGGGCGGCCTCGAATGGCGCCCCTCGCCGTTGCACCAAGAGTTGCGGGATACGCTAATCACCGGGCAATCACAGACGATGGTGGAGTAAGCACCCATCACCCGGTGTAACCAACGACCTGTCTGAGTAAAACTAGCTGCCCCGTACAGTCCGACGTGACTAACCGCCCATTACAGATCCCAGCGCGGGGTACAGCAACAGGGCACAGATATAACTGATGAAGCTGCTGACTCTCAGGGACTTGCGATCGGCTAGCCAAGTCAGCCCTCTGGGAGGGATTCCCCTGAATCGTTTAGATATTAGCTGGGCTCCGAGACGAAGTCGTATTTCGATAAAGCATATTATTGCTGCCATTGGAAGGAAGATGAGGACAATGATTAGAGGGACAAACAGAGCTGGCATGATTTGCATGGAGACCCAACCCAAAGGAAGTATGGCTATCGCGGCCACCATCATGCTTATCGATGACCAGCTCTCGATGAAATGCTCGTAGTCTCTGGCAGTCGCCCGCGACATTGCATCCTGAGTAGATAGCTCCTGCTCGTACCGTTTCCCCCAGTCCCGTCGAAGCGACAGACGGGTGATCCACCCACAAATGTTGAAACTGTTAGCTACACCTTCGAATGCCACCAGATTCCTCCGCGGTGCCGAGCGGCACTCATCATCACAAGTCGGCCTGTGTCCTTGAACCCTGCTATAACCTAGTCGATGCTTTGACCTGGAGGTAGGCGCCATGCAGCCTTTATGCGGCACAGTTCGAGAACCGTTCAGATGGTGGCACCAAGTGCTGCAGACGGTTGTACTGGTCGTTGGTACGGCACCTTCTACAAATCACTCTGCGACGCCATGGTCCTGAACCCTGGGCGTACCCGAGAGCTAGACATCGGCAAACACGAAGACAAGCCCGCGTCCGTGCCGCACCAATATCGCGGCGAGTTCAGGACTATACGGCTGAATGTATAAATTGCCGAAATACGTTGTCGCGCTAGAGGATCGGCTTACTGGCGGGCATGATCTGTGTACGCCTCAGCTCACTGTTACCCGCGGGTGAAGCGATTCCGTACTTCTAGGAAGACCTGATCATAATGCTTTTCATCGAACTCGAAGGTGCGTGCATTCTCGATTCGGTAAGTGTCAGGTGTGATGGAGTCGTCCCATCCGATACCTGACCAGGTGACCCGGCCGTTCTCGCGGTGGATGTCGACAGTCACTCCTCCGCAGCCTTCGTCCCAGCATGCCTGACAGAACAGCAACCATGCCCGGTTCCAGTATTGGTGCGGGCGAAGCCCGAGAAGCCTGTCGATCTGTTCGAGTGCGAGCTTTGGCTTAGCCGGTGTCAGGAGGGAAACCTCTTCGGGAGGTCTGTCTGCTCCCTCCCATTCTTGGATCCAGGTGCGGAGTGACTTACCGTCTATGAAGAAATCGAAATGCATTTCAACGGTCTTTTTGACCGTCCCGAAGACGAGGTAGCGTTTCTTTAACGTGGTGCCGGGTACCTGCCGATCGGCCAGCGTCAGAATATTCGTCATACCTGCCATTCTGCCCCGGACTTTAGAGTCGAGCACGAGTGAAGCCGGATGTTCGTTGAGAGATCCGCAAATGATGCACCTCAATTCTTATTAGGATAAGCAGGTGGGCAGCGCCTGGAAACAGGATGCCTGGACCCGTTATGGCAGATGTGAACAATCGACCTCAGCAACACCGAAGGATAATTTATGCACGTCCCGATGCCGGCCAAGCGGCTGCTGGCACGCCGCCGATGCATCAAGGAGCTCCACCGACTAGCGGTTTCCCTAGACTCGATCTACACGGGCACCCCTGCTCATATGGAGACCCCGGACGGTCCGCTTACTGACGAGATCGGTATAGATGAGCTCCTAGATGAGATGTATATGATCCAAGAGCGCTTCGTCGGCGGGCTGTCCTTCTGGCCCCACATCGATGTCCTCGCCCTGCTGCACCAAATCACTGCCGAAGCCCAGGGGATCAGCCAGACCCTTCCTGACGGCTATCCCAGGACTAGGCGGCAGCTGGATGTTTTCATCGCGGACGTGCTCGAATCCGAACCCCGCTGCTCCCGGTGGTACGCCTTGGCCTTCAACAAACCCACCTGATGCCTCCACAGTCCGCGAATTGCCTAATCACGAACTCGACGGCTCGCCATGTTGCGGTGGACCCGCCCGAGAAAGTGTCCGCTGAGGGATCCTCAATCGGACTGCACAGCTGCCCATGGACTGAGAGACTGACTCCGTGACGATCGACATCAAAGCCCTGCTGCACCGTGTCGTGGACGAAGTGTTTAACGAGACGTTGGCCGTTGTGAAGGCCATTCCTGAAACCCAACCCGGGCTGCACAGCGTTCGTGTGAGCGGCCGCTTCGGCAACGACCGCACAGCAAGGATCAGAGCCAGTTACGAGTGGGCGACTGTATTCATACCTGAGCTGGACGTCGGCACGATCCTCTTCGCCTACGACGACGTCGAGGATGAAAAGGAAGCCGAACTACGTAAGCTATGCCTCGTGGTGTGCGCCTACCTTCAAGGGAAAGGGCACATAGAAAAACAGTGGCGACTGTTTCGCCGGGGCGAGGTCTCAGTTCTGAAGATTGAAGTGGACGGCTACGAATGGCGTCTTGGCCGATCCACCTCGTCGTATGGCAACATCAAGCCCGAGCGGTAGCGGCAAGCGGTCAGCGTCTCGCAGAAGGATCGCCAAATAGGACGACAGGACCGCCAACTGAAGCTGCGATTAACCGCCATTCCTGGCTAACAGTCACACTACAAAATTTGGGAGTGCACGGAATCTATTGAACGCGCCTGGTTGTTTGTAGCGGAAACGGTCGTTTTTGGAACGCGCTACATCTGCTTCGCGGCGGTCCGCAGCGCTGTCGCGACGGGCGCGGTTCCGTCTTCCGTTGCGAGCATTGCTGCCAGTTGGCGTGCTCGTGCGGCGTAGGCCGGCGTCGTGGTGGCCTGCGTGATGGCGTCGGCCAGCCGTTCGGTGGTGAGTTCCTTGTAGGGGACCGGTTGCGGGCCCCCGCCGAGGGACGTGATCCGTGCGGCCCAGAACGGTTGGTCCGTATATATCGGCACGCTGACCGTCGGCACGCCGGCGCGCAGCCCCGCCGCGGCGGTCCCCGCTCCGGCGTGGTGGACGACAGCGGCCATCTGGGGGAACAGCCATTCGTGCGGAACAGCACCGATGCTGATGGCATCGGGCCCGGCGACACCCTGTACGCCCTGCAGTACCGCGCGAACCCCGGCACGGTGCGCGGCGTCGAGCATGAATTCTGCGTCCAGGGCCGCACTGCTACCAAAGCCGATGAACACCGGGGGCGGTCCATCCGCGAGGAATTCGACCAGCTCCGCAGGGGGCTGCCAGCCCGGCTCAACTTCCGACCACCAGTAGCCGGTCATGGTGAGCCCGGATCGCCAGTCCGCCGGGCGCGGGAATACGGTGGGGCTGATGCCGTGGAGAACGGGACTGTTGGTTTTCCTTCGGGTACGGTCGGATGCGGACCGGGCCTTTTTGGGTAGGCCGAGCATCTGGCGGATGCGGGCGCTCGGGGCGTCATAGGGTGCTTTCCCAGCGGATATTAGAGACCCGAGCAGTTTGTTTCCGACCGAGCCGAGGCTGCGGGCCGATCCCAGGGTCACGGGCGGATAGGCGGTGCTTGGTTCGATCGGCTGCAGGTGGGCACCGATGGCGGGGACACCGAAGGCCTCCGCAACATCGTAGGCATAGGGGGCGATCGCGTTGGCCAGGATCACGTCGGTGCCGGCCTCGGCCGCGGCAAGGGTGCCGGTCGCGGCCAGGTCCATGTAGTCACCGAGTTCGCGCATGTACCTGCGCAGATCCGCGCCCGTGGCCTTCTTCCCCGGCGCGGCGGGGCTGACCAAGTGGCTCATATCTCCGGGTAATTCGCGGTGCTCACACCCGGCTGCGGTGACCAGCGGGGCATACGCGGCATTCGCCGCGATTGCGACGTCATAGCCCAGGGCTTGAAGTCTGCTGCCGAGCCCGGCCATCGGGGCGACATCCCCTCGGGTCCCTGGCGTAATCATTAGTACCCGCATAACATTCCTCATTCCGCTTGATTGCGATCACCGTTCGCAATCAAGAATATAGTGGAATAGGTACGGAACCTAACCCAGGCGGCTAGACGAAAGGCGGAACAGGTATGCCCTCTCATGACCGCGTTGATATCTGGCTGCGGCCGGAGCGTTCCGGTGTCGGGCCGAAACCGGAGCACTCACGCGCGGGGATTGCCGCGGCGGCGATCGATATCGCCGACCGGGACGGCCTGACGGCGGTGTCCATCCGACGAGTGGCCGCCGGCATCGGAGCCGGCGGGGCGTCCTTGTACCGGTATCTGAAATCCCACGACGAGCTCATCGAACTCATCGTTGACACGGTCAGTAGTGAATACGACCTTGACCCCTCCGATGAACCACCACCGATGCAGCTGCTGAATCTGGCACGGCAAGGCCGGGCCATTATGCACCGGCACCCGTGGCTGGCTCCGCTGCTGCTGACCCGGCCTTCAATGGGCCCCAATGCTCTCCGATATCTGGAGCGTGCCTTGTCCGCAATGGAGCCGGTGAACATGCCAGGGCCCGCCAAGCTGCAGACCGTGGCCATGATGACGGCCATCACCTCCGCATTTGTACAAAATGAGCTGGCATCAGCCGACAGCTCCGGGACGGGCCTCGACGGGGCGAACGCGCGCCTGCAGTACCTCTCCGATGTAGTCCAGTCCGGGAATTACCCGTTTCTGGCGGGCGCACTCACCGGGCAACACGACCCCGAGAGACCAGAAGAAGTGTTCAACAGCGTCATCACCAATTACCTGGCGGGCGTGGGCCTTCCAGTCGCCGTCGGTTCCGTCTGAGGGCACCTGAACCGCCAAACCGAGCTGTGGCAGAACCGCCATTCTGAATTAACAGTCACATTCGGTAGCACCGATTGGGCAGGGGGTAAGCGAAAAGACGCCTCATATCTCTAGGGTTGTGAGACGCCGGAGGCTGTTGGTGCTCTGTGCGGTTGCTAATCCACTGGCGCTCACCGCCCTCCCGGACGGCCACCACGCCAAAGCCCGGGACGTCAAACGGCTGGCGCTACCGGATCTTCGCCACCGCCGGGAAAATCATCACCCGCGCCCGCCGCACCCAGCTCCTGCTCCCGGAAACAGCGCCCGAGAAAGACCTCCTGAAACTGCTACTGGAGAACACCGCCCGCCTCAATAAAGGCCCCGTTCCTTCCACCGGCTGACCATGGACCTCATCCTGTCCCAACAAACAGCACGATCACCCGGAAGTGGAACCGGCGCCAACCTAGGCGAACCAACAGGCCAAACCAGACTGCCCGAAAACAGAAAACAACCGCTCGCCAGTCGCCGCCACCAATCAGCGGCCATCAACGAGCATCATGAAGAATCGAGGCTAGGTCACAGTTGCCGATCTGCTCCATACGGACGGGACAGTGATGCATCCGACGAAGGAAGGTCGTGTCCACGTTTCACCCGTTGGCGAAGGGCCTGGCTTCGTTCAAGCCGACTCGTCACCTTCAGATAGAAGGCACATCTCATATACAGGCTGTCACCCACCGGCAGTCGTGCTACTCAACCGGGCTAGGCTCCTGCTGGACGGCGAAGCACTTTCCCGCACGTTCCTGGAGGATGAATCTCCAGAGGTTCCGGCCATCTTCCCTCGTGAAATCAGGGTGCTGGGCGCCGTACCAAAAGGCCTTTCCTAAGGCTTTGATCCAAGAAGTTTCCTTCAATGTCAACATTATTTGTGAGGAATTGTCATGTCCTTTATGGCACAGTCCCAGCCAGTGCCCGATCTCGTGCGCGAGAATGAAACGATTTGAGGCGCGTGCGCCAGCGTTGTTCGGCCACATATATGCGACAGAGGTGCCCCGATTAGGACCGGTGTCAATGGAGGCGCAGCAGTCGTCAGTACGAGCGCAGCCGCCGGTGGCGCCAAGCCCTCTGATGCCTATGGCTACGCCGCGGTTCTGAACGCCACCTTCGTAGGGAAACAGGACGCCGAACGCCTCGAGAGAGCACTCGGATTGAATAGATCCGTCACGGAAATTATGGCGACGAAGAAAAGCAGCATGCTCTGCTCCGGGCTTCCAGTGGACTGGAAAGTTGCTCGCCGTTAGATCGCCGTCTTTCACGCTGTAAGGCTGGTCGTTCCATGAGAGGCGAATGCCGACATCGGGCGTAATCATAGATGCATACTTTTTTGAACGGTCACTGTGCTTGGGATGCATTGCCGCCACTTTTATTTTCTGACGGCCGCCGCTCAGGTATTCCTCAATTTCCTTTTCCGAAGCCCCGCCTGCCTCAGGAGAGTCTGTGTAGACGACAGCAGTGGGATAGCTGGGTCCGAAGTATTCGAGCTGCTTGTACCCTGCGAGCTCGTACAAGTTAAACGCCTCGCCATGGAGGCCCCTCAGGTCCAAGCCGTCCGTGCTGTCCAGGGTCAGGAGCCGGTGCGTTGCGTGGACCCTCAAACCCCAATCCGTCCTATCGATTCCCGCTTCTCGCTTAATGTCCGTCCGCAGCTGGGCGTCGTCGGAAAATTCGTTATCGATGAGTTCTGCGACAAAACTGCGGAGTTGATTACGGTCCCAGTGTCTCTTCGCCTCGTCGTAAATTTGCTTCAGGCAGCTTGTCACAGTCACGACACCGCCCAAAATGCCGGCGAAAACACCGCCCAGATCGTGAAAGGCATCTCTAAGGCGCCCCTGAAAAAGGTTGCCGACGCCGGACAGCCCGCTGTCAGCAATCTCGCCCGCGTTACGTATGAGTCCACCAGCTATGTTGAATCCTCCGGACCAGATGCCTCCCAGGCCGGACCCGGCTCCACAAATGATGTCACCGTCAAGGGAACATGCCCGGTTGGCAAACCAGCCCCCTGCAGAGCCAATATCTTCAGTGACACCCGCTACTTCTACGGCGGCGTCACCGACTGCCTCCGCCCCATCTTTTATCGCGCTGCCGACTGCTTTACCAGCCGATTTGACCGCGCCCCATAAACCCATGATCTCGCCAGTCCTAGTAATGTTCTGAATGAATGTGGCACTACTGCCTTGGCTTGTCTGATCTCGTGCTGTCGCACTTGAGAAGACGCGCCATGTACAAGAAGTGTCCCGCGGCAGCCGTTACGTGGGCGTTATCCGTCGCAGCCCCGGCTTTTTCGCTTTGGGTTTGCCTCTCGATCCGAAAGGCGATCCCGCCGGCGGGCGCCCCCCTCCATCCAATCCGCTTCGGTGTGTCGAAACCTCTGCGTCTCTTTTCCCTAGAGTTGCAAGACAAGGCCCATGCGTAGGTTTCGTACCTTGATCGGGGCATTCTATAGGGCACGCCTTACGGGAATCGGTGGACTACGGTGCGTCCATTCACTCTTAGGATCGTCCTATGGGAATAGACAATGAACTAGAAGCTCAAGAGGAACGCGGCTGGTATGAGGATGGCACGATTGTGTGCACTGACTGCATTACTGAACAAGTTCTAGCGCAGGCATTGCGCGATCAGAATACTAAGGACGTGTGCAGTTACTGCGGGCGGACCCCCTCAGCTGCGGCAGCTAGCGGACCAATTGAGGTGGTCCTACCTCTGATCGTTAACGGATTGCGGCACGAATACGAAGCCCCGGTCGAGGCCTTAGCCTATGACGGTGAATGGGTAGGCGCTGTGTATGAGTTGTCCGATCTCCTGTGGGATTTCGAGGTGACAGAACGTGAATCCGTACATGAAGCGCTCTGCGACCTAATTCCGCAGGAACAATGGTGCCAGCGTGACCCCTATGCGAGCTCGCCGACTGAAGCACTGAAGTGGGGTTGGAATGCATTTAGAGACTTTGTGAGAGAACACAAACGTCTGCCGCGGGCGGAGGACAGCGCACACCATGGTTTAGGAGCGGGGGAGATCGCGAAGCATGACATGCCTGGCGCTCTTATCCATTCAGTCAGCGAATCAGGTCTAATAAGGACACTGCCTGTTTCGACCGAGTGGTGGCGCATACGGGTTCACAATCCAGGAGAGCGGCATACCTCCGCTGCTGCCATAGGCACCCCGCCAAATCAATACGCGAAGCACAACCGAATGAGCCCAAAGGGTATGGGCGCCTTTTATGGAGCTTCGACTCGAGAAGGACCACGAGCAGAGGTCGCCGGCTACGCTGATCCCACCGATGAAGGCACCGTTGGCTTGTTCAAGACAACCAGGGCCTTGGATGTCCTCGACCTGACCGACCTCCCCGCTGTTCCTTCGCTGTTTGATTCAAAGCGTCGTCACCTCCGCGCCCCCATCGCTTTCCTGACCGGTTTCGTTGAAGACATCACTGAAGTTGCTCACCCATCAGATGAGGAAAAGCGTGTCTATATACCTACCCAGAAGGTGGCTGATCTTTTCCGCACTCGCATCACTGGGAAGGTAAGCCCGCTAACCGGGATTCTTTGGCGCTCGTCCCAAAACGCTTCGGTCATCTCCTGCGTTCTCTTCATTTCGAGCACTGAGGTAGCAGATGCCGGGAAGGAAAACGGGACTACCAAGCTGTCCTTGGACCCGACATCTGTCGAGACACTAGCTGCCCCTTTGTGAAGGTGATGTTCCCTTTCGAGTAGAACGGTCTCAACTGACAAGCACAGTGTGCAAGGGACCGAGTGGGACTTCCGCAAGCCATTCGGAAAGCAATAGTGGGGACTGCTGAAGGTTTGCTTGACACTTTGCCTGTGAGGATTTGGTCCTTGCTGGTGGAAGGATGTTCATCATGCCTAAAGCCTTTCCTGGTGAGTTCCGCCGTGACGTTATCGCGGTGGCCCGAAAGGGCGAAGCGCCCATTGCCCAGATCGCGAAGGACTTCGGTGTCTCACCTGCGGCTTTGCACCGCTGGCTGAAAATCGCCGACCGCGAAGACGGGGTGAACTCCGGGGGCGTGTCCGATGACTCTGTGAAGCTCCGGGAGGCCAATAAGCGGATCCGGTTATTGGAGCAGGAAGCGGAAGTGATGCGCCGTGCCGTGGCTTACCTGTCCAGGGACATCAACCCAAAAAAATGATGTACCCGCTGGTCCGTGAATTAGCTGCCCAGGACGCCCCTGTCAGGGTTCCTGTTGCAGTGTCCTGCCGGGTATTGAACTTCTCCAGACAGGCCTACTATCTGTGGGCTGCGAACGCCGTCTCGGCCCGGGACTGGGAGGAAGCACATCTGATCAACGCCGCCATAGATCACCACCGTGATGACCCTGCGTTCGGGTACCGGTTCATCGCCGATGAAATCAACGCCAGCGCCCAGGTGGTGAGTGAACGAAGGATCTGGCGGCTGTGTTCAGCAAATGGCATCCTGTCGGTGATCCACCGTCGGCGCAGATCCGGGATCAAGACCGGCCCGCCGGTCCACGATGACCTCATCGATCGGGACTTCACGGCGGCGGCGCCGAACCAGAAATGGTTAACCGACATCACCGAACACCCCACGGACGAAGGCAAGCTTTACCTCTGTGCCATCAAAGATCTGCACTCGAACCGGATCGTCGGGTATTCCATGGACGGGCGGATGAAAGCGTCCCTGGCAGTAGCGGCCTTGGACCATGCCGTTTCGTTCAGAAAACCCGCGGGTACGGTAGTTCACTCCGATAGAGGGTCCCAGTTCAGATCTAGGAAATTCGTCTCCGCCCTGCACGTCTATGGGCTGAGCGGATCGATGGGACGGGTGGGCGCGTGCGGTGACAATGCTGCGATGGAATCGTTCTTCTCGCTGCTGCAAAAGAACGTCTTGAACCGGAAACGGTGGGAAACCAGGGCCGAGCTCAGGCTCGCTATCACGACCTGGATCGAGCGAAGTTATCACCGTAAACGCCGGCAACGCACCCTCGGCCGGCTAACCCCGATCGAGTTTGAGACAATAAACAATGCGGTCACAGCCGCATAGCAAACTATCAACCCCAGCTGTCAACTAAACCTTCAGCAGTCCCGGTCTAGGGACGGTTTGGCCTATGCAGACCCGCGTATAAGTTTGCAGTTCCCGTTGTTGCGGTGAAGGACCGGCTTACGACCGCTGGTGGCTCGCTGTGATTGCTGAGCGGCGATGTTGGCCTCCGCGAGACGACAGGGTCGAGGTAGATAAGGTTCCTATTTGTATCGCCTTGAACCTTTCGGCCGCCGTCGCCACCAGGGTCGTTGACGCAACTCGGCCTGCGCGTGGGCGAGCAGGAGTTGAGCCTCGCGAAGAAGTTCTAGCGACGTCTCTTGAATTTCTCGCGACGCATCCGTCGCCTCCTCTGCCTTCTCTGCCGCACGGCGGGGCAGGAGAAATTCGATAAGAAGCGTTGCTGCGGTGCCGAGCAAGACGCCTGACAGCACCAGTAGGAATTGCGCCATGGATCGCATCTCGGGAACGGTCCAGCGGACGACGAAGCCGTAAGCGATTGAGGGGAGGCGAGCTATCCGCTGATCCAGGTTGTCAGCCACCCACGGACCCTTGGGACGAAGGGAGAATTGCACGACCGCGACCCTTCCGATGTCGTTTAGGAGGACAGAGATCGTTTGCTGGTTAGGGGGGTCTGCGATGCCGTTCTGCGTCGAGTGGAGACCTCGTGAGGGCACAGGCCAGACCCTCCCTCCTGCCGGAGGAGGGCAGGTGACGGGGTGGTGGGAGCAAGCGCATACTTGACGGCTCCCCGAAATCCGCGCAGAATTTGCGTCCATGGGCGACTCGCACGAAGAAATGCTTCGTCACTACGAGCCGGGCGGACTTCTGCCGCGAATCGTGGCGGGGTTGCAAGCTCTCGGCAAGGACCTGGACTCGGTCACGCACGAAGATCTCGCGCCAGCCGACGAGTTTCACTCCGCGGGACGTTCGGCCACGCGCGCATTGGTGGAGCTTGCGAAGATTCCGCCAGGATCGCGAGTGCTCGACGTGGGCAGCGGGTTGGGCGGCCCGGCGCGTTACCTCGCCGCAACTTTGGGTTGCGACGTGACAGGCATCGATCTCTCGCCTGAATTCTGCGGGGTGGCCAACGCCCTTTCTCGGATGACGCGGTTGTCCGATCGCACCCGCTTTCAGGCGGGTGATGCCCTGGAGCTTCCGTTCGCCGCGTCCGGCTTCGACGTGGTGTGGACGATACAAATGCAGATGAACGTCCGGGACAAGCGCCGCCTGTATTCCGGAATCGCCCGGGTACTCAGGCCGGGCGGGCTGTTCGTCTGCCAGGAAATCTGCGCGGGGAACGGCGAGCCGATCGAGCTTCCGGTCCCATGGGCGAGCCGCCCCAACCAGAGCCATCTGGCCGATGCGGAATCCCTCCGCGGGTTGATCCGCGGTGAAGGTCTCCTGGAGCGCACCTGGCGCGACATTACCGCCGACATTGTGGCGGCGCGCAAAGCACAGCAGGCGAAGGCGCAAGCGTCGGGTGCGAGCGGCTCCAGCGCCCCTCCTCCGCTTGGAATGCATCTCTTGCTGGGAGAACAGGCAGCCGTCAAGGTGAGTAACTCCGGGCGCAACACCGACGCCGGGCGCACGGTGTTCATCCAGGGCGTATTCGACAAGCCTGGCGAGTGGTCCGATCCGCTGGTCCCGCTGGAAAACTCTGTCGAAAGCACGGGCGCGGCGAATCTCCATTGATCGTCCGGTCAAAGGGCACATTCGGTCACGACGAGCGAAATTCGCCCCCTGAGGAATCGGTGGATTCTGGCGGTCATCGCAACAGGATGTCTCCGATGACTTCGATCGGTGGGACGCCTGGAATTACCGTGATTCGTCGGCTCGCGCAGCTGAGTCCGGCACCATCGTGGGCTAACGCGTTCACGCCTCCGATGGCGACATCGGCAAGGTCGACGAGGCCAGCAACGCGGTCGATGAAAGCAGCATCGTGGTCGACACCGGCCCATGGATCTTCGGCCGGAAGGTAATTCTTCCGGCGGGCACGATTCAGCGTGTCGACGACGCGGATGAGAAGGTCTACGTCGATCTCACGAAGGCCCAGATCAAGGATTCGCCGAACTCGATGATGCCACCGCTGACGATCCCGCCTATCGAGACCGGCTCGGGACCTATTACTGCGAGTTCTTCCGTTAGCCCCGCGGGTGCCCGGCTCCTGCCGGGCACCCGGCGCCGCCGCCCGCTTGGTCACCCATCCACCCATCCACGGGATCAGCACACTCAAACTCAGGGGAGTCCGCACTGGACGTTCTCGCGTCGGCCTGCCATGTAGAAGCCGACTGCGATCGGTGAAGGACCCTTCTACGGGACGATTGCCAACGATCTCGTGACCAGTGCCCGGGTAGGGATCCGCTAAAAGACATGTTCGGAAGTGGTATCCCGGGATTAAACCGCGATAGCTGTTCTGGGTACGATGCCTCAGGACGCGGGTGCTTGAACTCTGACGATCCACCCGACGACGCTTCCGTGATGGCCTCGACGTTCCTGGATGCTGGACACGTTGTGCTGCATGGCACCGCCGATTTCAGGCAAGTGCTCTCCGCGGTCTGTTGATGAAGGATGCTGCTGATACCGGACGGACACCTGATCGATCCGTGTCACGTGACCCGTGAGTTTAGTTCTCAATGATCTGCCCAGACCATCTTGTTCTGCGTCGGCGTAGGTATCGCGTTGCAGAGCCACTGGCCAGCGGCCCGTGAACAAAAGACCAAGCCAGTCCTGATCCATCGGTACCAGCAACCAATCGACATAGTCGCCAAGCACGACGTCGAATCCGTCCTCCAACACTTGCCATTCGGTCAACCAAACGTCGGCCTCATGCGGACCTATCGGAGGGTTAGCGTCCTGATCCTCTGCCACGTAAGGTTCTTCGCTCTCAAGCGGCTCGTAGGAACCGACGAAATGGGCGTTTCCATCAGACGAGGTTGCGGGAACATCTGAGGATCCTCTGGCGGCTTGGTCTTCCATGGAATCAGACTAGAACATGCATGTGCGGAAGATGCCCGCTAACACGGGATACCAGGGGTCGGGCAGGCAGGAATCGGCAAAACCCTCTCCGCCAGGCGCTACGCCAACTGGAACAAAGCCGAAGGGCTTCTCGAGGAATGGGGGCCACGCGACGACTCGGACTTCCAGATCTACGCCAGCCTCGCCAAGAAGCGCACCGTGTTCTACACCCCTGGTGTCCTGAGCACACCCAAAGAAACCAGGTCCGACATCGAACACCTCACCATCCGCGTCTCCCTCTGTATCGATGAACATCTCTACAAGACGGAGAAAAAGCAAGGTCCTCGTAAAGGCACCAGTAAGAATGTCGAGCTGATTATCATCGACGAGTCCGAACGGCTGAGCCCAACCGCACTCGAAGTGCTGCGTGACCGCTACGACCGCGACAACATCGCCCTGATACTCATAGGAATGCCCGGAATCGAAAACCAGTTCAGCCGTTACCCTCAGCTCTACAGCAGGGTTTGAACCGCTCTGGGTTTGATGGAGACTCGCGCTATTTGATTTCTACCAGCTTAGTGTTGTTGGTTTTGCCAGCATGGAACGTTTGCTCGAATTCTGCGGGTGGAATGTCGCCGAGGTAGCCGTGAAGACGTTCGGTGTTGTGCCAGTGAACCCATCCGAGGGTCGCTAGCTCAAGGTCCTCAACCGTTCTCCAGGGACCAGGTCGGACGGGGCCTCGGACGAGTTCGGTCTTGTAATAGCCATTCACGGTCTCGGCCAGCGCGTTGTCATAGCTGTCGCCGACGGTCCTGATCGACGGTGTTGCACCGATTTCAGCGAGACGTTCGCCGTAGCGAATCGACGTGAATTGACTGCCCGCATCGCTGTGACAGCGCAGGTCATCATGGTGAGTGCCGCGGCCCCACCGTGCCATTTCGATCGCGTCGAGGACCATCTCGGTGCGCATGTGTGACGCGCACCGCCACCCGACGATCATTCGGCTGAACACGTCAATGATGAAGCAGACATACGCGACCCCAGCCCACGTCGGAACGAAGGTCAGGTCGGTCACCCAAAGCCGGTTCGGGGCCACCGCGGTGAACTCCCGGTTCACCAGGTCCGGGTGCCTCCTCGCGGCAGGATCCGGCCTCGTCGTCCTCACACGCTTTGAACGCCTCGCACCCTCGATGCCGGCGGCGCGCATCAGCCTGCCAGTCTGATCGCGGCCGATGTCGATCCCGGCACGACAGGCGGCTTTCCAAAGTTTGCGGACCCCGTAGACACGATAATTGTCCTCCCAGAGTCTGATCAGATCCGGGGTAAGGACTGCATCGCTGACAGCTCGCGCCGACGGTGCGCGGTTCTTCGCGGCATAGTAGGTGCTCGGAGCCACCTGCAGCAGTGTACAGATGGGCTCGACTCCGAGCCGTCGTCCCTCGACAACGTCATCCTTGTTCGCGTCGATGAACGAGACTATTTCCGATGTTGGCGGTCGAGCTCCGCCCCGAAGAAACTCGCGGCGCGCTTGAGAATTCCATTCGCACGACGCAGCTCACGGTTCTCCTGCTCAAGCTCACGCACCCGTCTGGCCTCCGAGGTACTCACCCCTGGGCTCTGGCCATCATCAACATCCGCCTGCCGCACCCACGCCCGCACCGATTCAGTTCCATATCCCAGTTGCGACGCGACCCGATGCACCGTTCCGTGCTCGGTCCCCAGCTCCGCCCGCAAGGTCCGAAGCATCCGGACTGCAGCCGCTTTCTCCTCCGGCGAATACCGACGTGCCGTCGACTTCCCAGATCCCTGACTCTTTGCCATGACTCTATTCTCGTTCCAAGATCAGGAGTCTCCAACAAACCCAGAGCGGTTCAGTTGGACTGGGTCGTATCGGTGCCGGACTGGGCCGGTTTGGGGAGGTTTTCGGGGGAGGCCCGTGTTTGCAGGGGGTGAAAGCCGGTTCAAGTCCCACTTCGGGCACGCGTTTCCCCTTGTCAGAGGCTGTTTTGTCCTCTGACTGTGCACAAACCGGCTCAGATCGTGAACAGGGTGTGCCTGTTTGGGTGGGTGGGTTGCAATCTTCCTGTGGCGGTTCGCCTCCTTTCTCGCCTGGAGCACTGGTCGAGCTTTCTTACTACTTCATGGGGGAGTGGTGGTGAACGTACATGACTTTGGTGGAAGTTTCTTCCGAGTTCCCCTCTTTTAGCTTCTGACCGGCACGGGTCGTATCTGTCGCGTGAATCGCCCAAGGCGAGGGCTGCCCGGGGCGTTCATCAGGATAGGCTCGCGATCGGGGGCTACCGAGCTTACGCCCGCAGCTCCCGATCAATCCGTTCCATTCGAGAACGCACCAACTGGAAACGCGCGTCCCCGGGACCGGTCAATCTTGCCAGCGCGGCAGCGGCGGCGATGTCGCCCGAGCCCATGTCGCTGGCGCACCAACGTGACATCATCTCGGCGTCTCCGCTGGAACGGACCGAGGCCGCAACCGCCTCATTCAATTCGTCACGCATGAGCTCCACAGTCAGGTTCGTCGAGCGGTTGAGCAAGCGGGCCGGGTACGCGGCCAACGCTTCTCCGAGGCGGCCGGCCCGCAGATACGCAGCCACTTCGTCGGCGTCGGACACCACACGCACGCCGGCGGTAAAACGGTATGGATTGGGCTCCACCACGGCACCCAGCACCGAACGGATCCGGTGCATTTCCGTCCGGATTGTCGCGGCCGCTCCGTCCTCGCCGTGCAGCTGGTAGGCCAGCTCTTCTGCGCTCCAGCCTTGCGTCCGGGAGGCCAGCAAGGCCAGTATTTCGGCTCGGCGCAGCGTGATCGGAACGCCGCGGCCGCCGTCGAGCTCTGCTGTCGGTTTGTCGCCGAGCAGCCGCAGGAAGAGCGTGGAGGCGGTGTAGGGGCTGGACAGCCCGACGGCGGCACGCGGAGCCGCGTCCGCCGTCGGGCCCGCGGACCGCAGCAGTTCCTCGGCCAGCCGCACGCCGCAACGCACCATGCGCAGGCTGTCCCGCGTCATGGAATCGATCGGCCCGGAAACATCCAGCACCCCGACGATTTTCCCGCTGAAAGGGTCACGGATGGGGCCGGCAGTGCATGCCCAGTCGTGGTGTGTCCGGACCAGGTGCTCGGACGAAAACAACTGGGCCGGGCGCCCGGAAATAAGCGCTTCGCTGATGGCATTGGTGCCGATACCGGACTCGGACCAGTCGGCACCTTCAACGAACTCCAGCGAGTCGGCCTGCCTCAACGCTGACCCGCTGCCGACCCGCCACAGCACCTCGCCCTGATGGTCAGTGACGATCAGCAGGTGACGGCCAGCGGCCGACTCATCGGCGAGCAGCTGGGACAGAGCCGGAACCACGGATGCCAGACGATGCTCCGCTCCCAGCGTCCGGGCTTCAGACACGTCATGCAGATGCAGCGGACTGTGCTGCTCGGGATTGATTCCCAAAGCCAGGGAGCGGCGCCATGACTCCAGCAACGACGGCGAGAATGCCGGATCCGGCGAGCCGGCCAGCGTAGCCTCCCAGGCACTGCGGAGCGTCATGGCGTATTCCAGTGGAGAGGAGAAGCGGAGCCCAGGATCGGGCGCCAACGCGTGCCCCATGTGTCTACTCCCAACTCGCCGTCGAATCGATCCGCCCGACAACCCCACAGCAAAAAGGGGAGAGGCCCGTGTAACCCGATTGTAACCCCCCGCGACATTTACTTGTGATGAAAGTCACCATCAGCCCGGCTATTACGGAACCGGGAAATGACTCATCGTCAGCAAAGGAAAGAGGAAACATGCCTGAGACCGCAAACGGCATAGCCGAGGCTTGGCTGGCGCAGTTTGACGAGGCGCTGCGCAGCCACAACACCGGGGCCGCACTGGAATTGTTCGAGGACGAATCGTATTGGCGCGACTTCGTATCCTTCACCTGGAACCTCAAGACCCTCGAGGGCAAGGACCAGATCAGGAGCATGCTGGACGCCACGCTCGAGAATATCCAGCCGGCCAACTGGACCCTCGCCGAAGATGCCACCGGGGACGCCGCGAACACCGAAGCATGGGTCAACTTCGAGACCTCACAAGCCCGAGGTTACGCACACCTGCGCCTGCGCAACGGCAAATGCTGGACCCTGCTCACCACCATGCAGGAGCTGAAGGGTTTCGAGGAGAAGAAGGGTGCCAACCGTGAGAAGGGCGTGGCCCACCACATCAGCAAGGGCCGCAAGTCCTGGCTGGAACTGAAGGAAGAGCAGGAAGCCAGGCTCGGCTACCAGGACCAGCCATACACGGTGATCATCGGCGGCGGGCAGGGCGGCATCGGCCTCGGTGCCCGGCTGCGCCGGCTCGGCGTGCCCACCATCATCATCGAGAAGAATGAGAAGCCGGGCGACTCCTGGCGGAACCGCTACAAGTCCCTGCACCTGCACGACCCCGTCTGGTACGACCACCTGCCGTACTTGAAGTTCCCGGAAGACTGGCCTGTGTTCGCGGCCAAGGACAAGATCGGCGACTGGCTGGAGAATTACACCCGCATCATGGAGCTGAACTACTGGTCCAGCACCGAATGCACCAACGCCCGCTACGACGAGGACGCCCAGGAATGGATCGTCCAGGTCATCCGCGACGGCGAGCCGGTCACCTTGCGTCCCAAGCAGCTCGTCTTCGCCCTGGGCGTCTCGGGTTACCCCAACGTGCCCACGTTCGACGGCGCCGAGAGTTTCCTGGGGGAGCAGTACCACTCCTCCAAACACCCGGGTGGCGGCGACTGGACGGGCAAGAAGGCCGTGGTGATCGGGTCAAACAACTCGGCCCACGACATCTGCGCCGACCTCTGGGAACACGGCGCCGACGTCACCATGATCCAGCGCTCGTCCACCCACATCGCCCGCAGCGAGTCCCTCATGGACCTGGCGCTTGGTGATCTCTATTCGGAGAAGGCGCTGGCCAACGGCGTCACCACGGAGAAGGCCGACCTCCTGTTCGCCTCGCTGCCGTACCGGATCCTCCCGGAAGCCCAGATCCCGGTCTACCAGGAGATGGCAAAGCGCGACGCTGGCTTTTACTCACAGCTTGAGGCCGCGGGGTTCGAGCTGGACTTCGGTGTGGACGGCTCGGGGTTGTTCCTGAAGTACTTGCGGCGTGGCTCCGGCTACTACATCGATGTCGGCGCCTCCCAGCTCATTATCGACGGCCGGGTGAAACTCGCCAACGGCCAGGTCAGTAAGATCACCGGCAACGCCGTGGTCATGGACAGCGGTGCCGAGCTGGAAGCCGACGTGATCATCTACGCCACCGGCTACGGCTCCATGAACGGCTGGCTCGCCGACCTCGTCTCACCCGAGGTGGCGGACAGGGTGGGCAAGTGCTGGGGCTTCGGCTCCGAAACCCCCAAGGACCCCGGCCCCTGGGAGGGCGAGCTGCGGAATATGTGGAAGCCCACCAACGTGGAGAACCTCTGGATCCATGGCGGCAACCTGCACCAGAGCCGGCACTATTCCAACTACCTGGCACTGCAGATCAAGGCTCGGCTGGAGGGGCTGCCCACACCGGTGTTTGAGCTTCAGGCTTCGCACCACACCCGCTGATAACCCCCCATTCAGGCGACGACTGCGCCGACATGGCGCAGCCGTCGCCATGCCTGAAAGGATGCTAACCACATGACTGTTCAAAACAAAGTAGCCCTCGTCACCGGCGCCGGCCAAGGGATCGGCCGGGGTATAGCGCTGAGATTGGCCCGGGACGGATTCAACGTTGCCGTGGCGGATCTTGATTCCCAGCAGGAGAAGGGCGAGGCCGTAGTTGCCGAAATTGAGGCCGGCGGGGGGCGGGCGGTCTTCATCGCCGCCGACGTCGGGCGGCGGGCCGATGTTGTGGGCGCAGTCGAGACGGCCAGCCAGCAGCTCGGCGGCTTTGACGTAATCGTCAACAACGCGGGCATCGCCCAGGTTCGGCCGGTGCTGGAGATCACGGAGGAGGATCTGGAGCAGGTCTTCCGGATTAACCTGAACTCCGTGATCTGGGGCATCCAGGCGGCCGCTGCAAAGTTCGATGAACTTCAACACGGTGGCAGGATCATCTCAGCCGCTTCGATTGCGGCCGTGAAGGGCTTTCCGATTCTAGGGGCGTACTCGGCATCCAAGTTCGCGGTCCGGGGCATCACCCAGGCCGCGGCGCAGGAGCTGGCGCCGAAAGGCATCACCGTAAATGCCTATGCGCCGGGCATTGTGGGCACGGGAATGTGGGAGTTGATCGACCGGGAACTGAGCAAGATCAACGGTAAGCCGGCCGGTCAGAACCTGAGTGAGAACGTCAAAGCCATCGCCCTGGGCCGCATCGAGACGCCCGACGACGTCGCGAAGGTAGTCTCCTTCTTCGCCAGCCCGGATTCGGACTATGTCACCGGACAAACGCTGATCGTAGACGGCGGCATCCTGTATAGCTGAGCCCGACGAATCAGACATCAATACAAAGGAAGAAGAAAAGATGAAAGCAGCACGGTTTTACGCCCGCAATGATCTTCGGATCGAGGATGTTCCGGAGCCGGAGGTGCGGGCCCGGACAGTAAAAATCCAGGTTGCGTGGTGCGGCATCTGCGGAACCGATCTCCACGAGTTCCTGGAAGGCCCCATCTTTGTCCCATCGCCCGGACACCCCCATCCTCTCTCCGGAGAAGAAGCCCCAGTCACCCTGGGACACGAATTCTCCGGGACGATTGTGGAGGTCGGGGAAGGTGTTGACGAACTAGCAGTCGGCGACAATGTCGTCGTCGAACCCTATTTCGTGTGCGACGAGTGCGCACCCTGCAAGGCAGGCAACTATCATCTGTGCACGAAGATGGGCTTCATTGGCTTGTCCGGCGGGGGCGGCGGTCTCGGCGAGAGAATTGTTGTGGACACGAGGTGGGTTCATAAAATCGGTGACATTCCGTTGGATGAGGCCGCGTTGATCGAGCCGCTGTCGGTTGCCCACCACGCGGTGACCCGCAGCGGTGCCAAGACAGGCGACGTCGCACTGATCGGCGGTTCCGGACCCATCGGGCTGCTTGCGGCGGCCGTTTTGAAAAGTAGGGGTGTCACCACAATCATCAGCGAGCTCAGCGCGGCCCGCAAGGAAAAGGCACGCTCCAGCGGGGTCGCGGACTACGTGATCGATCCGAGTCAGGAAGACGTCCAGACACGGGTACAGGAAATCACGGATAGCGTCGGCGCAGATGTGGCCTTCGAATGTGCCGGCGTCAATGCCGTGCTGGATACGCTACTCAGTGCCGTAAAGCCCGCCGGCGTGGTGGTGAACGTGTCCATCTGGGGTCATCCGGCGACGGTGGATATGCAGAAAATCGTGCTGAAGGAGATCGATTTGCGGGGCACAATCGCCTACGTGCGCGACCACGCCGAGGCGATCAGGCTGGTCCAGGACGGCAAGGTGGACCTCAAGCCATTCATCACCGGCAGGATCGCGCTGGAAGACCTGGTCGACAAGGGGTTCGATACCTTGATCAACCACAATGACACCGCGGTGAAGATTCTGGTCCACCCGTAGCCTCCCGGCGCGTTCAAAGACGAAAGCAACGTGAGATGAGGCGTGAGGATGGATTTTTCGACGACGGTCGGCAGGGATGCCGACGCTGAGGTTCCAATTGACAGAGTTCCAGACACGACGCGAACACGGTGGTTCCTGTTCGGTATCTCGAACCTGGTTGTTGTGGTGGTGTTGGCGCTCGCGTCGTGGTATCTGCTTGCAGACCCGACTACGAGTCCCTGGGCGTTTTATCCGCTGCCGTTCAATGCGGCATTGTTCTGGGCGATTCTGTTCATCGTCTTTATCGGCTTCAACACCGAGTTCTGGGGATTCGACCGTATCCCTCAGCCGCTGCGCGGGTTTGTCATCATCTGCGCGGCTACGGTGTTCGCTGTGATTGTGACCTGGGTGCTCGCCAACGTGCTCGGCCACTTTTCTCCAAGTTTCGCTGCGTCTAGCGACGGTGGGCTGGGGTACTTTACCGGCGCACTGTTCGTCCTGTTCGGCTTCGCGACTTGGGCGATGGTCGTGCTCAACTGGCTGCACTGGTCCTCCAGAAATGCTCTCGTGGGGAGTGACGAGGAAGGTACATGACTTCGGTGAGGGTTTTTATTATGGTTCCACGGCCGGCTCGGCGCTCTGTAGCGGTTGAGCTACCCCGGATTTGTTGGTCGAGGCAACACCTGCGCGGGGGAGTCTTTTGCCCGGAGAGCGTCTCGCGGTACAAGACCGGCTGACGGGCGCTTCGATTAAGTTGCGGTGAGCTAAACGGGGACCGCGCAGCTTCGTGCTGCGCAGGTTAACGGGTGGCCTGGACGGTGCGTCGTCTGTATCGTCGGAACTCATGGAATTACGTTCTCTTTCCGAATCCGATATGGATCAGGCGCTACTCGCCCAGAAGGAACTTGCTGTAGACCAATTCGACTTCCTCTTGAGTTATGACCCCGGGGACGACTGGACGGACTTCCTGGTCGACCTTGAAGCAATTCGACAGGGTCGAGATCTCTCTGTCGGGCGTGTCCCGGCTACCTTCCTCATCGCGGAAGTTGACGGGAGCATCGTCGGACGGGTTTCGATCCGCCATAATCTGAATACGTTTCTTCGGACGGTCGGTGGACACATTGGATATGCCGTTCGCCCCCAGTTCAGGAGGCGCGGATACGCTCATCAAATACTAAAGCTCGCCCTTCTTGAAGCAAAGCGACTCGGAATTGATCAGGTTCTGGTGACGTGCGACGCCGACAATCACGCGTCCAGGTCCACAATTGAGAACTGCGGCGGTGTCCGTGAGGCGCCTCTGGCGGCTGATACTGCTACGACAGCAAAACTCCGTTACTGGATCGACACTTAGACCCCGCTTTCTGAGCTGTCGCCAACGTTCCGATAAGCGATCGGCAAAAGGGTGCGTCGGCGTGTAACTGAGCGACCCCGTTGGATAAGCTTCATTGCGCCCGGCGATCCGGTCTAGCTTGGCGTTGGGTGCCAGCCTGTGGCAAACGCTTATCTCTAGGAGACTCATGTCAGACAGATCTCCCGTCGGACGACTCGAAGTCCGCGTCGGAGGGCTTTCCCGGCGGCAACTTATGGACAGCCTGAGCGCGCATGGCATCTTGGTTAATGGTCACGCGGAGACGCTGATTGGGGACGTCATTTTCGGCAACCAGGCATCTCGGCGGGTCGTGGTCACAGAGCGTACTGTCGCTGAACTAGGGCTTCCGCATGGGGCGACGCTCGCGCAGATTTTCGACAGTGCGCATCAACAGGGCCTGTTGCTGTGCCCGGTGGATACTGCACCCTTTTTACGGATGGCTCTCAATGAGCAGGCAGCGTCTCGCGATTCGGTGATGTCGTCGGGGAGCGCGCCCGATTGTGCCCTCACGGTGGCCGCTGAAGCGCTTAGTGAGGACGACGAGTATCCGAAAGGCTTCTATCTGCGCGTCGTAGACGGCCAAGCGTGGCTTCGCGGCTACCAGTGCGACGACGAGCACACTTGGCCCCCCTATGACCGGTTCATCTTTCAGCTTCCGCCGTCTCCCGTCTGAACGCAGCCGGTGCCACCCGCTCACACAAACCACTTGTCAGGCTCACGCTGGGAGACAATAACTTCCCCGGACCTGCCGGGTTGAACCGGCAGGTCTGGCTGTGACCGGACGGCCTGTGGTCAGGAGCCTGGCCGGACCCGGAAGCGCAGCGTCACCAGCTGGAATGGACGCAGCCGAAGGGCAACCTGCCGGTCGTCTGCGGCGGGGAACACGCCGTCAACCTCCCGCTCCAGCAGATCAGTCGCCACGACGGCGTCACAGAGAAATCCCAGAGTCAGTAGCGCATCGGCCCTGCCTCCAAAGGCTTCATAGAGCCGGACGACGACGTCGCCACTCCGGTCCTCCGCCAGCTTCACAGACTCGATCACAGCCGCCGGATTGTCCACGGTAATCACCGGTGGAAGGGAGGAGGACCCGACCTCGGACAGCCGGCGCAGCGGCAGATTCAGCCGGTACCCCTCGGCAACCGCCTCCGCGACGCCCGACAATGGTCGCAGCGCAAAACCAAAATTGTGCAAACCTTGATCCGACTCCGGATCCGGGAACAGCGGCCCGCGCAGCAGTGACAGCCGCACCAGCGTGCATGCTCCTCCATCCGGAAGCGTCGAGCGGGAAATGTCGTGCCCGTACGTCGAATCATTGGCCACGGCCACCCCAAATCCGTTTTCCTGCACCTGCACCCACCGGTGCGCCACCGTCTCGAACCGCGCGGCATCCCACGAGGTGTTGCTGTGGGTTGGCCGGTGGATGTGCCCGAACTGGACTTCCGAGGCCGCTCGGTCAGCCAGCAGGTCCATCGGAAAAGCCAGCTTCAGGAGCTTCTGTTGCTCGTGCCAGTCCACCTCCACCGAGATGTCAACCGCGGTGCCATCGCCGCTCAGTGAAATCCGCTGCACCAGCCGCGACTTACCGAAGGATCGTACAACCCGCAGCACGCCATCGACGGCGTCCACCGAATCCGCGGCGGTCAGCTCGACGACGTTGAACCGGTAGTGGTCATCAATATCCCACGCATCCCACTGGTTGGGTGTATCGCGGAACAGCTGGAACACATTCCCTGGATACCCCGGTGAAAAGATCTCGCGTTCCAAGGACAGGACAACCAACGACGTAAACAGCCCGTTTTCATCCACCCTCAGCCGGAGGGAGCCGCTCGAAAGGATCCACGACGAACCCTCCCGCGTCAGCGAGCACTCGGCCGCACCCGTAGCGACCCCGCCGCCAAAGCCAGGAACACCGGCGATGGGGTATGGCCCCGCGTTTAACGCGACGGCGGAGGAACCAGTCCCCAGCAAGGCACGCAACGCGGTGTTGATTAGCTCCTCAAGCGACGAAGCAACGGCCGCGTATTGGCGCTCCGCCTCCTCGTGCACCCAGGCGATCGAGGAACCCGGCAGGATGTCGTGGAATTGCTGCAGCAACACGGTGTGCCAGGCGCTTTCCAATGCATCGTAGGGGTACTCCAAGCCGACGCGCAGGGCAGCAGCCGTGCACCACAACTCGGCTTCCCGCAGCAGGTGCTCGGAGCGGCGGTTGCCCTGCTTGGTCCTGGCCTGAGAGGTGTAGGTTCCCCGGTGAAATTCCAGATACAGCTCACCGGACCAGACGGGCGCTGCCGGATATTCCGCCTCGGCTGTTTTGAAGAACCGTTCCGGGCTGGACAGAGACACCGCGGGCGAACCCTCCAGAGACTCAACCCGCGCCGCAGCGGCGAGCATTTCCCGCGTTGGTCCGCCGCCACCGTCGCCCCAGCCAAACGGAACCAGCGAGGTGTTGGCCGCACCCTTCTCCCGGTACCGCCGCTGGGCGTGCGCCAGCTCAAGCCCGGACAGCTCCGAGTTGTAAGTATCCACCGGCGGGAAATGCGTGAAGACCTGGGTCCCATCGATCCCCTCCCAACGGAAGGTGTGGTGCGGAAACAGGTTGGTCTCGTTCCAGGAAATCTTCTGCGTGAGGAACCACCGGGATCCGGCGGCCTTGACGATCTGCGGCAATGCCGCCGAATACCCGAAGGAATCCGGCAGCCACACGTCGAGCGGTTCCACGCCGAAGTGCTCCAGGAAGAAGCGTTTCCCCGCCACAAATTGCCGGGCGAGAGCTTCGCCGCCCGGCATGTTCGTGTCGGATTCGACCCACATGCCGCCGGCTGGCACAAACTGGCCCGACCGCACCCTGGCCGCCACCCGCTCAAACAGGTCCGGGTAGTAGTCGCGCAGCCAGGCAAACTGCTGTGCCGAGGACGCGGCAAAGACAAATTCCGGGTTCCGGTCCATCAGATCCAGCACGTTAGAGAAGGTCCGCGCCACCTTCCGTACGGTCTCCCTCACCGGCCACAGCCAGGCGCTGTCAATATGCGCGTGTCCGACGGCGTGGAGCCGGTGGGCGCTGGCATATGCCGGAGCGGCCAGCACCTCCGTGAGGCAGGCGCGCCCGGCGGCTGCAGTCCCGGCCACATCGGCGGGCTCGACGGCGTTGACCGCCCGTTCCAGCGCCCGCAGAATTTCATATCTTCGCGGCAGGTCCACCGGAAGCTGGTGCATGAGCCCGTTGAGTGTCCAGAAGTCCTGTCCCAACTCCCAGGCTTGCACATCGAAGAGGGCAAGTTCGGCGCCGCGGAAAACGTAGAGGGGATCGGCGCCGGCGGTGGAGAGCGAGCCCAGCGGGGTGGGCGCATAATTGAACCCGACCAGGACGTTGGGGTTGGACGCCGCCTCCACGTAAAACTCGAAGGAGGACCCTGGTGCGGCGTCGACCGGGACCCACATGTTCAAAGGCTCCAGCGCCTTCAATACCCGGCCCTCGGACGAGTACACCAGCCCCTCCGCCTGGAAACCCGGCATCTCTGCGCTGAATCCCAGGTCAACGACTGCTTCCAGGCGATGCGCCAGAGCGGAACCATCAGAAGCGGACATACCAGGGCCCGAGCCACGGGGACTCGAACCATCCCCGCCAGACGTACCGCCCGCGCGGGCGGAGCTGCCGTCGTCGTCGTAAACCCACTCCTGCGGCACGGTCCCGGACACCCGGAACCACGTGGTCCCCCACGGCGCACCCCACGGGGACCCCGCCGAAAACGGCTCGAAGGAGGACGCTACCGCCGAGGCGAAGGGCACCGGCTCGCCGGGTGCCTCCCAGACGGAAACCGACAGCGGCACGGCTACGCGCCAGACCGCGGGAGTGAGCCGCTCGGTCATAAACCGGTTGATTCGGGCTTCAACGAGCAGCCGGTTGTCGTGCATGGACCTACCCTTTCACCGCGCCGGACATGGCGAATGAGCCGCCGATGCCGCGCGAAACAACGATGTACAGCACGATTACGGGCAGCGAATACAGGATGGAGAACGCGGCCAGTTCCCCATACGCGACGGTTCCGAACTGCCCGAAGAACCGGAAGATGCTCACCGCGGCCGGCTGGTTCTCAAGCGAGAACAGCAGGATGAACGGCACGAAGAAGTTCCCCCACGCCTGGATGAACACGAAGATGAACACGACGGCCAGCCCCGGGCGCATCAGCGGCACCACAATGTGCCAGAGGGCCTTCATGGAGGACGCCCCGTCCATCCAAGCCGCCTCCTCCAGGGAAATCGGTACCGAATCCATGAAGTTCTTGGTCATCCAGATGGCCATCGGGAGGAACGTCGCGGCCATGAAGAGCGTGGTCGCGGCGAGGGAGTCCAGCAGGTTCAGCTGCACGAACAGGCTGTACACGGGGACCATGATCGCCGTGATCGGCAGGCAGGTGCCGAACAGCACCGTATACATGAACGGCCGGTTGAAGCGCATGTTGAACCGGGACAGCGGGTACGCGGCCAGCACCGCCGCCACCATCGTCAAGCCCGCGGACCCCGCGGAGAGGATCGCGCTGTTCAGCAACGGAATCAGGCTCTGTTCCGGTGTCAGAACGGCCGCGAAATTGGTCAGGGAGAACGACGACGGCAGTTGGGTCTGGTAGCTGGCGTCGGCGTCCAGCGACGCCAGCACCAGCCAACTCAGCGGCACCAGGAAGCACAACGCCAGCAGAATCAGCGCCGCATTGGAGAAGATCCCCGCGATGTTACGGCGGCCGGAGGATACCGACGCCGTGGACAAGGTGGCAGCCATCAGTCCTTCCTCTCCCGGAGCAACCGGATATACGCCAGCGAGAACGCACCGCCGATGATCAGCATCACCACGGCGATGGCGGTACCGTAGCCGATGTTGCTGTAACGGAAGGCCTCTTCGTAGGCCATGATCGGCAGGGTGGTGCTCCGGTTGGTGGGACCACCGGCGGTCATGACGTAGATCAGCGTGAACACCGCCAGAGTCTGCAGAGTGATGAGCATCAGGTTCGTGGCGATACTGCGCCGGATCATGGGGATGGTCACATACCAGAGGCGCCTGGCCCCACCGGCGCCGTCAATCTCGGCCGCTTCGGTGATCTCCTGGGGTACATCGTTCAGCGCCGCCTGATACACCATCATCGAGAAGGCCGCCCCGCGCCAGATGTTGGCGAGGATGATGGCCAGCATCGGCGTTTCAAACAGCCAGTCGACGGCCGGCAGACCAATGAAGCCGGTCAGCTGGTTCAGCGTGCCGTCCCGGAAGAAGAAAGCGTACGCCACGAAGGCGGCGACGATTTCCGGCAGCACCCACGCAGCAACTACGCAGGTCCCGACGACGGCCGAGATCCACTTGTGTGCCTTCAGCATCAGCAGGGCCAGGCCAAGCCCCAGCAGGTTCTGCCCGATCACCGCGGAGGCGAGGACAAAGAGGACGGTCAGCCAGACAGACTGCGGGAACAGGGGATCGCTAAACAGTTCGAGGTAGTTCTCGAAGCCGATCCATTCCGGGTTCTGCGCGTTCGCCCCGGTCAGGGCAGCGTTGGTGAAGGAGCCGTAGAAGGACCAGATGATCGGTCCGGCAAGGAAAATGCCGATGAGCACAATGGCTGGCGCGAGGGGCAGCAGGCGCAGGGCGTTCCGGCCCCGGGGGGAGCGGGTGGGCTGTTCGCTTCCCTCCGGCTCCCGCCTTTGGAACCCGCTGCCCGGTTCACCCTTGGATGGGCCCCCGCCACCCGGGCCACGGGAAGCGACTGTCGACGGGATGGCCTACTCCTCGACCACGTTTTCGTCCCCCACAATGGAACGTAGCGCCTCGTCATATGCTGCGGCCGCGTCCTCTGGCGAGGTCTCGCTTGCTATGACCGCCTCGGTGGCCTCCTGCACGGCCGTGGAGATTTCTGCGTAGTCCGACGTTGCCGGCCGGTAGTTGGTCACGTCAACCACCGCTGATACCTCCTCGATGAACGGGTTCGCCTCAAGGTAGGTCGGATCCTCGGCGATGTCGGTGCGCACTGCGATCTGTGAGTTGTCAACGGTGTATTCCAGCAGGTTCTCCTGGTTCATCGCCATGGTGAGGAATTCGAAGGCCAGGTCCGGGTTCTCGGTACCGGCACCAATGGCCAAGGTCCACCCGCCCGACATACTCACCCCGCCCGGTTCCTGTCCGTTCTGGGTCGGGAACGGTGCCACGCCCATCACGTCGCCATATTCAGCCCACTCGAACTGTCCGCCTTCCTGCCAGAACGACGGCGCGTAGGAGCCCTCAACGGTACCTCCCATCGTGTCTTCCGGCAGTAGGGTCCCCACGACCGTCTGCCAGACGTTGGGATCCAGAGCTTCCGCCGGTGTGACGGCCAGTTCCTCTTGGTAGAGGGTTTGCAGGAAGGTCAACGAGTCAACGAATCCCTGTGAGCCCGCGATCCACTTCTGCTGCTCCTCATCGTAAAGTCCCCCGCTGTCGGTTCCGTAGAGCAATTCGTAGAAGCTCTGCATCACGGTGCCTTCACCGGTGCCTGTCCCCGCGTACATGCTGAACGGTACGGAATCAGGTTGCGCGTCCTTGACGGTGCGGGCCATTTCCAGGATTTCATCCCAGGTGCCGGGCTCCCACGGCACGGCGATGCCAGCGTTTTCCAAGACGTTCTTGTTGTACCAGATCACCCGGGTGTCGGTGCCCAGCGGTACGGCGTAGGTGCCGCCGTCGCTGGCGATCCCGGCTCCCTTAGCGGCGTCATTGAACATGTCCCACTCGTCCCAGCCGTCAAGATACTCGTCAAGCTGGAGCAGGTAACCGGCTTCGACGTCGGAGCGGAGGCGAAAGGTGTCCTCGTAGAAGACGTCCGGTGCGGTGTCAGGCGAGCGCTGGGAGAGGGCCAGCCGCGTGGTGTAGTCCTCATCCGTGCCCTCGACGGGCTCGAGGTTGACGGTGACGCCGTCGTTGGCGGCTTCAAAATCCGTTTTGACCTTCTGCATGAGGGCATCCAACGGGGACGCGTCGCCGGTCTTTTGGTAGACAATCCGCAGGGAATTGGCGTCATCTCCGTTGTCGTCGCCGCCGCCCGCGGAACATCCGCCTAGGGCGAGCGAGCTGACTGCCGCAGCGGCCAGATAAGTCTTGGTGGTGCCGCGCATGGTTCTCCTTTGATCCTTGGGGCTCCGTGCAGACGAGCGCACGCGATACGGGAATAGTACATCGAATGGATTTACTCGACAATGGCTAGGGGAGCCCGTGATCAAGGTGTTACCTCTTCGCTGACCGGCGTTTGTGCGTGCCGGCTATTTGGGCGGGTGCGTGGCCAGGCAAACCCGCCGGGTAGGTGCACAATCGCCGCCTCGAACCGGCAATCGTGCGTCCAACCGGCGGACTTGGTGGATCTGGCGAACAGCACGCCTGCCTGGGCCGCCGAGTCATTCGGCTAGGAGGAGGCGATCTGCGCGCGGACCCAGGGTCTGCTCCAGCATCAGGCACGCAGCGCCGATTGCAGCCACGTCCTCGCCGATTCCTGTGGCTACGACCTCCACCGAGTGGATGCTACGGGCCGCCCGGAATTCAAGCAGCGACGCCGGGATCACTTCAAGGTATCGCCGCGCCAGCGGTGCCCAGAACGGTCCGCCGAAGATGACGCGGTCCACGTCCAGCATGTTGGCGAGGACTGAGACCGCCCGGGCGGTGCGGGCGGCCGCGCGGTCTAGGATCTCTACGGCGCCCGGGTTGCCGCGCTCGGCGGCCTGACAGAGCTGGAGGAAGCTTTCTTTGGTCTCGGTTCCGCCGCTCGGCTGCCTATGGTTGCTCATGACGCCGAGGCTCTCCGCTTCCATTACTAGGGTTTGCGGGATGCAGGTGACGGCGACACAGCCACGCAGGCCGCAGGAGCACTGTGGACCGGCTGGATCCGTGACGATATGGCCAATCTCGCCTGCGTTGCCAGAGGCGCCACGGAGCACCTCACCGTTCATGACTAAGCCGCTGCCGATTCCGGTGCCAATGTAAACGAAAATAAAGCTTTCGATACTGCTATGTCCCCCGGCCCAGATCTCCGCGACGGCGGCGGCTGTGACGTCCTTTTCAACGAGCACGGGCATCCCGGTTGCTTCGGCGAGAGCTTCGCGCAGCGGCACCCGGTGCCAGCCGAGCAGGAGCGGGGGGTCGACGACGGTTCCTGCAGGCAAATCAACCGGACCAGGAGGCGCCACCCCGATGCCTTCGATGCGGTTCCGGTCAACACCGGAACCCGCGATCAGCCGCTCCACTGCGAGGGCGATGGCAGAAATGATGCTGGCGGGATCGTTTCCCAGCGGGGTGTTCAGGGTCCGCCGCTGCAGCACCGTCCCCATCAGGTCCATAAGCACCACGGTCATCACCGCGGGGTCGAGATGGACGCCGACGGCGTAGCGTCCGGACGGGTTAATGCACAGAATGGTCCTGGGCTTGCCGGGGCCGGTGCCGGATTTGCCGGCCTCCACAATGAGATCCTCATCCAACAGGCGGCGGGTGATGTTGGAGACGGCCTGGGGCGAGAGTCCGATGGCTTCGACCAATTCAACGCGACTAAGGCCTTCCCCGGACCGGCGGATCGCGTCGAGCACCACACTCTGATTGAAGTCTCCCATCCGAGGGAGGTTGGTTCCCCGCCGCATTCTGGCCCCTTTCGTCCTTGAAGCTGGCTTTTGTAGCCGGTGCCTGAATCGTACGCCGGAGCCAAGGGGCCCGTCGTTGGCCGCTAAGTTGTCATTTAGCCTCAACCGCAGCGCGAATGGCAGCCACCCCGGACCCGAGCACCCAAACGATGTGGCGGTACGTCGGAGGGCAGCGCCTCTACTTCGACGCTGGGAACGGGCATACTTCGTCTTGGATGACTCGGATTTCGCCTCACCCAAAGCCATCTGCCTCGACGTGGTCCCAACCGTCCGGCGAGGATGCGCTAAATGGGCAGCTGTAAGCCGTTGGCTGTTGTTTCCAGTAGAAGTGGTTAGACGGGGCGCGGGTGTCCACAGTGGTGAGCAAAGCTAGGTTAACCGGTATCGAGTGTTCGCCAGCACCTCGGTGGAACCAATGAATCGGTCCAATAAGCATTTTATTGCGGTGGGATCAGTACGTTCAGGGGCCATCGCTGATCGGGTCTGTGAGTTCGACGGTCTGGCCCATTGGGTCTTTGACCACGTAACTCCAGTAGCCAACCCAGAAGGGCTCAGCTCGCAGAGCAACGGTTCTGGCGTTCTGTAACCGAGCGACGGCACTTCTAAACGCTTCCGGCGATAACGGGATGCTCCACGACGCATGCGTGCGCTTTGGCCTGGGTTCGATTTCTAATCCGAACACCCACCCGGGCTGAAAAGCCCAATCCTTGTCAGCGGTCGCCGTCGGGTCGTCACTGATAGAGAACTGGACATCGCCTCCGATCAGGTAGGCGATGTCTCCTTCTTCGTTCCAGATCTGGTCAAGTCCTAATAAATCGGAGTAGAACCGGCGGGAGGCCTCGACGTTGTTGCTGCGGGTGTAGAGAAAGAACGCGCACGTCGACATCCGGAAAGTTTACGTGCACTATAGGTTCTAGCGAGGGACCCTGCTGGTTCCATCTGGCTCAGACTTGGTCGATGGCAGTAAACGATGGTTTGCGTGTCGCTGATCGTGAGGCTGAAGAATGGCGGTAACACGCCGAGGCCTTCGTCTCGTTTCTCGTGACGGCTTCAGGTTAATGGGGATCCTACCTTTCTGCAGCCAGTTCCGGATTCTCACCATGCGTGTGCATCGGGGGCGTGGTATGTTTTATTCATCATGATCAGCCCGCTCGCCTCACGGCTCGGGCTGATTTTCTTTAACTGGGGGAGCCATGGCTGCACTACACCAAAGAATGGTTGTCCAGCGGATTGGCCGATCGCCCGACATTGCTTCACCGAAGCGACAAGTGCGTCGACGTCTGCCTGCTCGGTTAAGGCGCCGAGATCTCGTTGTGATCGGGTACTGCATCAATCGCATGCTTCGACCGTCCCGCTGACCGATCCCTCAGCGGACACTTTCGCGGGCGGGTTCAATGCGGCAGGGGGGATCACAATCTCTGGCGGTACCTGACTTCGCCGTAGGGGTTTGGTGAAGTGGATAGCGGCCAATGCGGCGGCGGGGAGGAACAAGACCCATCCGAGCGCTGGTATCGGCGCTTGGAAGGGTGGACCGCCCGTAAGCAGGCTGACCGCGGCCAACGGGCCCAGCACAGCACCGAGGGCGGCGGCAGGGATTCGAAGTCCGGACTTTTTGGCTTCAACCAACTTATGCATTCCGAGGGCCGGTGCGGCTGCCGACGCGGCGACCGGCAAGCCGGTCAGGAACGCCAATCCGGACTGCCCGAACACGGTCATCAGGTGCGGCAAACCTGATGTGAAGGAGCCCAGGATGTGCAGGGCGAGGCTGGTCCCGATGCCGACCATGCCCCCGAAGATGACCATCCTGAAAAAGGCGCTTGCCAGCGGCGTAGTTTGTTCCCCCATACGGGGAGGTTAGCGTCCGGTCTCGCCTTGCAACAGAGCCTGTCTCCGATCTCTTGCTTCAGCCAAAGACGTATCCGTCTCATGGGTCGATGCTCCGACGCTGCACTGCGATGGACCCTGGGGGTTGCGGTAGTGGACCGACTTAGGGACGCCTATCCGCTGCGTTGGAGCGGTACGGATTTCCGCAAAAGAGCTGAGGGTAGTTCTTTTAATGCCCTCAGTGATTAGACTCGCTGACACCTAGTCGCTTGAAATTGGGGGAACAATGGAGTCAACCGCAAAGAAGTGCATTCAATGGGGTGTCGTACTAATCATCGGCGGTGGATTTGTGCTGCTTCTGCTCCCGTTGTTGATCGGCCTTCTCGCGCAAACCGCGGGCCAAACGGCGGCTATTGGAGTTGGGGCAGTAGAAATCGTCCTCACCTTAGTTCGGTGGGCGATGATACCGATGGGGACAACGTTGATCGGTGCTGCTATTGTGATCCGCGCCTTTGCCCCGTCGCTTGAACATTCTCAAACGAGCCACACTTCTAACCCATAGGTTGCGGTGCAGTAGGCAACAGATCAGGACACTCAACGTCCGCTACAGCCATAGTTCAGCGCGTAATAATTCCCTCTGCACCTCCGCGAATCGGGTTTAGCGCTTTCTCTCATCTCGCCGGACCTCAACGAGGTGTGTTGCGGTGGGAGATCCTCCTGCGGGGCAGGTGCTTCGCGAGGCGTAGATGGATCTCTACTGCTCGAGTTGTCCGCTGATCCTCGCCGGGATGTGTTCGGGAAAGTCTTCTTCTCCTATCCCGCCAGGTTCGTAGAATGACTCCACGAACCCTCGTACTTCATCGAGCAGTTCGTCTTCGGTCATACGCGCCGTGTCATCTGGTGTATGCCCTGCCGACCCGGCCGCGAACTTACCTACGGTGAACCCGTAGGTTCCCCCTGCTGGGCCGTTGAGCCACGCGAAATCATAGCTGAGGCCTCCATCTGGCTGCCTTCTCTCACTGACCCGGAACAGCTCATCATCGATAGTGACTTCGAACGGCTTCATCCCATAAGTCTAGATTTGCGCCAACGAACCGTCCCACACGAGAATCCCCTAGCGCGTTACATCAGCCCGCAGCCGCCTGTGAACCATCGTTTCCAAATATGTGCTTCTTCAATCAGGTTCCATATGACTCTTGATGCCATACATGGGGCATGTGGATCCGCGCAGCCGATAGCACCGCTCACCGCCCGTGAGGAGCAAGTGCTCCTCACGGTGGCTCGGCGCGCGTAATCGGGTCGAGCTCGCCATGTGGGCTCATGAGACCGGCCGCACCTGAGGCTGGAGCGGGGTGCCGGAGATGCCAGTCGAGATGCCCAAGGCATTCCCGAGCATCACGTTGCGGGGCGTCAGCCGCCAACTGCGACGCGACATGTCCGAGCCCTTGTCACGGTGTCACGCATGCTTCGTTGGAAGGACTTGCTGCGTCGTACCAGCGCAGAACACGGAGAGCCCTGAGGGTGTTCCACCGACTCGGGGTGCCATCGGGTCCTTCGAATCGAAAGTGGACCGCCCCAGGGTGAGTGCCCTCCAGCAGCCAACGTCCGTTTGGCTGACGCTTGGCGCGAACTTGGTCAATCGCCTCAACCAGCCGCGGATCGGCCGGGCCGCCACGCAGGGCGAAGTAGCTCGTCGCCTTGAGCAGGTCATAGTGCCAGCGTGGAGGGTAGGAGAATTGCAACCATCGGGGGTTCACCAGTTCCCCGGTGCGCAACGAACGGAACAGGCTGCGTCGAAGCAGATACTCTTCGCCCTCGTGGCGCGCCCGGCGGACTTCGTCGGATCCACCGGTGTGTCGCTCCCACCTCAGCAAGGCGTCGACCACGTCAAGAGTGCTGGCGAACGATCCCGCTGCCGAACGCGCCTCGGCCCAGCAGTTCCAGCCACCGTCAGGCAGCTGATCGGCCACGATCCGCTGCACCACCGGGTCGACGTCGATGCCCAGGTAGGTGCCGATCAGAATAGTGCCAGCGTTGATGCAGCAGTCGACTTCCCCGGCGAAGAACGGCAACCCCTCATACTCCCACCGGCAGTTGTGGGCGACCAGTTGCGCTGTCTCCCGCATCACCGCGCTGCCCGGCGGTACGCCCAGGTGGCACAGGTCGAGCAACACCGGATAGGTAGCGATCCATGGTTGCTCCGGTTCCTCGCCGGGTGGCTCACCTGGCGTCTCGGTCGGTTCCGCGTCGGGGGTCGGGAACGGTGGAGGTGGCCCGCCGGCAGCCAGGGCCCGCGCGGTACTTTCGGCGAACGCCGCGGTATTCGGGAAGCATGCCCCGCCCGCCCAATGTCCGTCAGGGGCTCGCAGCGCGAGTAGCCCAGCGCCCCACCCTTCGTGTGCCACCCGCGCCCGTTCAAATTCCACCTCATCCTGTGGGGCATCGAGGAGGTCGTGCAACACCTGCCAACGGATCGCTGGATCGCCTTGGAGCAGCCATTGCACGACCGGGTCGTCCCCGGCCATCAGTGGGGTCTGCGGGAGGTAGGGATCGTACTTCTTCAGCGAAGTTTCCACGGTGGCATCGTAATCGAAGGCAAGGACGCAATAAAGACGTGAAGGCAGCGGAAATCCACCCCACGGCCTCCCCTTAGCGGCTGCCGAGTAAAATCTGGGCACCGAAGATACCGCCGTCGGGGTAGCCGGCGTTGAAACTGTAACGACTTGGAGCCTCAACCCTGCCCGGTTGATCCTGAGGGGCGCACGCGAAGGACAGCGGAACCGGTGACCCTGTCTGCGGCGAGATCAGCCAGGGCTGTATCTGCCGCATCAAACGGGTAGACGCTGATGGAAGGAGCCAACGGAATCTGGGCTGCGAGCGCTAGAAATTCCCGTCCATCGGCGCGGGTATTGGCTGTCACGCTGCGCACTTGACGTTCGTAGAACAAATGGGCGTTGTAGTTCAGGGGCGGTATGTCACTGAGATGGATACCGGCAATCGCCAGCGTGCCGCCATGGTCAAGGGCAGCCAGCGCCACTGGCACCAGCTCGCCCACCGGAGCAAAGAGAATGGCGGAATCAAGAGGTACGGGCGGTTCGTCGTAGGCATCGCCGACATACTCTGCCCCAAGCTTTCTGGCTAAGGCGCGGGCCTCCTCGGAACGGGTCATGACGTAGACGGATGCGCCTTGGTACATCGCCATCTGCGCGGTCAAGTGCGCGGAACTGCCGAAACCATAGATGCCTAGGCGTCCACCAGATGGCACATTTGCCCGTTTCAGCGAACGGTAACCAATAATGCCGGAACACAGCAGTGGTGCGGCTTGTTCATCCGTGAAAGCCTCCGGAATGAGATAGGCGAAGTCCTGGGAGACGGTGAGTTGCTCGGCGTAACCGCCGTCCTTGTCCCATCCAGTGAGGACGGGTGCCGCGCACAGATTCTCATCACCCCGGCGACAGTAGGGGCACGTACCGCAGACGCCGCCCAGCCAGGCAACGCCGACCCTGTCGCCTGGCGCGAACCCGGAACTGCCTGGGCCGCTCGCTACCACTGTGCCCACTGCCTCGTGACCGGGGATGACGGCAGGGCGACGCGGCTGGAGGTCACCCTCGGCCAGATGGAGATCGGTACGGCACACACCGCAGACTTTCACATCCACCAGGAGTTCATTGGGGCCGGGTTCAGGGGTTCCACGGACCCCCTTGACCATGGGCCGGGTATTCATGGGACCGGGTTGGTCCACCCACCAAGCGAGCACCGAGACCTCCTACATCATCGGACTCAACAATGTCAGGTTAGGAAACGCACCCGAAGAGCCGAAAGTCCCACCTTCCTGAGCAACCCGGTTGTCCGCTGGGCAGGGGTCGACGGAAATGCCCGAGACACAAATAGAGCGAACAGTTTCCTAGCGGTTCATGACATCGGAGGGCAGGCCTTTCTACCCTAGCGGGCGGATTTTGGGCAGCGTTGACTTGAACTGCGGGCCGAAAGTACAAGCGGGACGGAAGGTGGAACTCTTCCGCACCGGATAGAGAGGGAATCGCGTGGATAAGTCGTATCAGGGGCGGTTGGGGCCCTTGTCCTTCACCCAGGCTCAGCACAACATGCGCACGTCCCAATAGCGGAGGAAAGCTGCCATGACTGAGGTAATGCGGTATGAAGTGGGCTCCGGGACGGTGCTCGTCGAGACTGAAGATAACAGCTACGGCGTGAACCACCCGGCCCGCAACGAACAGGGAATCCTGGATGTCGGCAGGCGTCTGGAGGATGCTCTCGCGAGCATCCGCCCAGCAGCCCGGGCAGCGTTGGAGGCCATGGCAGAGCTGACCCCTGAAAAGGTGGAGATCGAATTCGGCGTGAAACTGGCTGGGGATGCGGGGGCGCTGATCGCCCGCAGCAGTGGGGACGCGCATTTCATCCTCAGGATGTCGTGGAGTCCTTCGAATGCTGCTCCCCTGGACGAGGAAGAGACAACCTGATGAGGACCGCGGTGTTCGGGTTCTCGAACAGGGCTGGTGCAGGGCCCGCTGCACTACGAGGACCTGCCGGTTGAACCTGAGCTCGAAACCGAGCCCATGGGCTTCTAACGGATAGGAGTGATGGAACCATGAAAGCAGCAACCGCACGTCCCACCCGGTGGCCTGTCATCGTGAAGGACCCGGCATCGTTTCGCGTGCCGCCCAATCTCGGCGAGTACGAGGAAGTTCGGAAGTCCTTCACATGGGACCAGGCGCGGCGAGAGCTATCCGGGCTACCCGGGGGCCGGGGTCTGAACATCGCCTACGAGGCAGTAGACCGGCACGCCGCAGGTGACCGGTCCGGCATTGAAGCGCTGCGCTTCATCCGGTCAGACGGCGGCACCCGCTCACTGAGTTATGCGCAGCTGGCCAGCCAGACCAGCCGGTTTGCCGCGGTCCTGCGGGAACTCGGGGTCGGGAGGGGCGAACGGGTCTTCTCCCTCCTGGGCCGCAGCCCGGACCTTTACGTGGCGGTCCTGGGCACGTTTAAAAATGCCAGTGTCTTCTGCCCGCTCTTTCCGGCCTTTGGTCCCGAACCGGTGCAGCAAAGACTGCGTCTCGGGGCGGGCCGTGTGCTGGTGACCAGCAGGGCGTTGTACCGGAAGAAGGTCGCACCCATCAGGGAGAGCCTTCCCGAGCTGCGCTTCGTCCTGCTGGCCGATGCTGACGGCCACCCTGAACCGGACACCCTGGACCTCACCGAGCTCCTGGCCCAAGCCTCGCCGGACCAGGACATTGCGGTCACGCAGCCCGAGGACATGGCCCTGCTGCACTTCACCAGCGGAACCACAGGCACCCCCAAAGGTGCGATCCACGTCCATGAGGCAGTGGTCGCCCACTATGCCACCGGCCGCTACGCCCTGGACCTCCATCCGGATGACATCTACTGGTGCACAGCCGATCCGGGTTGGGTTACCGGGACCTCCTACGGCATCATCGCACCCCTGGTCCATGGGGTCACTGTGGTGGTGGATGAGGAAGAACTCGACATTGACCGGTGGTACAGGATTCTCGCCGAACAGCACATCACGGTCTGGTACACGGCTCCGACGGCGCTGCGCATGCTGATGAAGGCGGGGGCTGAGAGGGCTGCTGGCCACGACTTGTCTGCCCTGCGCTTCGTCGCGAGTGTTGGCGAGCCGTTGAATCCCGAAGCCGTGGTGTGGGGACAGGATGTCCTCGGCCTGCCGATTCATGACAACTGGTGGCAGACCGAGACCGGGGGCATCATGATCTCCAACTATCCTTCCATGCCCATCCGCCCCGGCTCCATGGGGCGAGCGCTGCCGGGAATCGAAGCTGCGCTGGTAGCGCGGGACGCCCACGGTGAGCCCATCATCCAGGACGGAAAGGCCACGCTCGTCACCGACCCGGACACCATGGGGGAACTGGCGCTCCGGCCCGGATGGCCTTCCATGTTCCGCGGCTACCTCAACGAGGACGAGAGGTACCGCCACTGTTTCGCCGGTGGCTGGTATCTCACCGGCGACCTGGCAAGGCGCGACGGCGACGGGTACTTCTGGTTCGTGGGCCGCGGGGACGATGTCATCAAGTCATCAGGTCACCTGATCGGGCCCTTCGAAGTGGAAAGCTGCCTGATGGAGCACCCGGCAGTGGCGGAGGCCGGGGTCATCGGTGTCCCCGACCCGGTGGCCGGAGAAGTGGTCAAGGCCTTTGTCGAACTGCAGCGAGGCCAGGAACCCTCCGAGGAACTCCGGCTGCAAATTATCGGATTCGCCCGCAAACGCTTGGGCGCCGCGGTCGCCCCCAGGGTCCTCGAGTTCACCACCGACCTGCCCAAGACCCGTAGCGGCAAGATTCTCCGCCGGCTGCTCAAGGCGCGCGAGCTGAGCCTGCCCGAGGGCGACCTGTCAACGCTGGAACAGGCCGGGCTGCGGCCATGAACGAGCGGCGGGAGCAGGCCATCCCTGATGCTGGCCACGCCCGGCATCTCTTGCGGCAGATGCTGCGTGTGCGCACCCTCGAGGAAAAGTGCATTGAACTTTACAGCGCCGCTAAGATCCGCGGCTTCCTGCATGTCTACATCGGTGAAGAAGCCGTGGCCGCCGGGGTGCTGGAAACGCTGGCGCCGGAGGACGCTGTGGTGGCCACCTACCGGGAGCACGGCCATGCGCTCCTGCGGGGGTTGTCCGCCGGCTCCATCCTGGCCGAGATGTATGGGCGTCTTGAAGGATGCTGCCGCGGCCGGGGCGGCTCCATGCACCTCTTCGATGCCGCCACCCGCTTCTACGGTGGAAACGCGATTGTGGCCGGCGGGTTGCCGCTCGCCGTCGGCCTAGCCTTGGCCGACAAAATGGCCGGCCGGCGCCGGGTGACCGCCTGCTTCTTTGGGGAAGGTGCGGTAGCTGAAGGCGAGTTCCACGAAAGCCTGAACCTTGCAGCGCTGTGGCAGCTTCCGGTGCTCTTCTGCTGCGAGAACAACCTGTACGCCATGGGCACGGCACTGTTCCGTTCGGAGTCACAAACCGACATGGCCCTCAAGGCCGCCGGCTATGAGATACCCGCCTGGGCCGTCGACGGGATGGACGTGCTCGCGGTCGAGGAAGCTGCCCGGCGGGCCGTTGATGCCGTGCGCTCCGGCGGAGGCCCGCATTTCCTGGAGCTGCGTACCTACCGCTTCCGCGCCCACTCGATGTTCGACCCTGAGCTGTACCGGGAGAAATCCGAGGTGGCCCGGTGGATGGAACGGGATCCCATCGTCCTGATCAAATCCGCGCTGGAGGCGGCAGGTGAGCTGTCGGACGAGCAGTGGGCCGCGCTGCAGGCCGACGTCGACGCGGAGGTGGCTGCCGGCGTCGAATTCGCAGAGGCGGGCACACTCGAACCGGTGGAGGACCTCACCCGGTTTGTCTACAGCGAGCGAAACGACGTAGCCGAAGGGGGGCCGGCAGCATGAAAACCACTTACCGGGAAGCGGTCAGGGCAGCCCTCCGGGACGCCCTGCAGCGCGACGAGCGGGTGTTCCTGATGGGCGAGGACGTGGGCCGCTACGGCGGCAGCTTCGCCGTCAGCCTGGGCCTTCTTGAGGAATTCGGCCCGGAGCGCATCCGCGATACTCCGCTGTCCGAATCCGGCTTTGTCGGGGCGGGAATCGGAGCGGCCCTGGGCGGAATGCGTCCCGTCGTCGAAATCATGACAGTCAACTTCAGCCTGCTTGCCCTGGACCAGATCATCAACAACGCAGCGACCCTGCTGCACATGTCCGGCGGCCAATTCAACGTGCCAATAGTGATCCGGATGACCACAGGGGCGGGCCGCCAGCTCGGCGCACAGCACTCGCACAGCCTGGAAGGGTGGTACGCGCACATTCCGGGCCTGCGCATCCTGGCCCCCGCCACCCTCGCCGACGCCCGCGGGATGTTATGGACCGCGCTCCAGGACGCGGACCCGGTGCTGATCTTCGAGCACGGGTCGCTGTACAACGTCGCGGGGGAGCTGGAGGACGGCGCCGGGCCTGTGGACATCGACAAAGCTGCCATCCGGCGCCGCGGAAACGCCGTCACCCTTATCACCTACGGCGGTACCCTTCCCATCGTGCTGGAGGCCGCGGACCGCTTGGCCGGGGACGGCATTGACGCTGAGGTCCTTGACCTGCGCACCCTCCGGCCGCTCGACGACGGGACCATCTTCAACAGCGTCGGCAAGACCCACCGGGCAGTGGTCGTGGATGAAGGCTGGCGGAGCGGCAGCCTCTCCGCCGAGATCGCCGCCAGGATCGGCGAGCACGCCTTTTTCGACCTCGACGCCCCGGTGGAACGGGTCTGCAGTGAAGAAGTGCCCGTGCCGTACGCCAAGCACATGGAGCTGGCCGCGCTGCCGTCGGTTGAGAGGGTCGTGGCTGCCGTGCGGAAGGCCGTGGGAAACCGTGGCTGAGTTTCGAATGCCGTCCCTGGGCGCCGATATGGAGCACGGCAAGGTGGTGGAGTGGCTGGTCAAGCCCGGTGACTATGTCCACAAGGGTGACATCGTGGCCGCTGTGGACACCGACAAGACCGTCATGGACATCGAGTCATTCGAGGAAGGCGTGGTCGCCGAGTTCCTTGTGGACATCGGCGACACCGTGAACGTAGGGACACCCATCGCCCGGTTCACTCCGACACCCGCCGACCGAAGCCCGGCCCCGTCAGAACCAACCCCCACCATGGCGTCGGCTGGCGAACCCCGGCCGGCACCAGCCGTTGTGGAGCCCAAAGTCCCTTCATCTCCGCCGGTAAAACACGGCAGCAAAATCTCGCCCCCGGTCCGGCATCTGGCCCACTCCCTCGGGGTCGACGTCGGCTCGATCCGTGGCAGCGGCCTGAATGGCGAGGTGACCCGTGCCGACGTCGAAAGTGCTGCCGCCGAGAGTACGGCCAGGGGAGTGCCGGCAGCTCCCGGAGCCCAAAACGGCCCGGCGTGGCAACGCAGGATGCGGTCCTCCCCGCGTGCCCGGCGGCTGGCGACCCAGATTGGGGTCGACCTTCAAGAAGTGGTCGGTACCGGGCCCGACGGCGCCATCACCGAGTCCGATGTCCGTCGCGCCGCGGGCGCGGCCACCGGAAAACGGGAGGCGATGGCATCCGAGCCTCCACGGCAAGCGGAGCCTGCGGTCGACGCTGCACCGCGGAGCCGGAAAGAGATCGGCGGGGATAAGGCCGCCACCCTCAGGCAGGCCATCGGCTCCCTCATGTCCCGTTCGAAGAAGGAAATTCCGCACTACTACTTGGCCAACACTCTTGACCTGGCAACGGCGATGGCGTGGATGCAATCGCAGAACCAACAGCGGCCGGTCTCATCCCGCCTGGTTCCCTCGGCCCTGCTGCTGAAGGCGACGGCATTGGCCGCAAAGGAAACGCCGGAGATGAACGGGTTCTTTACCCGTGGGACGTTTCACCCGAGCGCCAGCGTCCATCTTGGCGTCGCTGTGGCCCTGCGCCACGGAGGTCTGGTGGCTCCCGCCCTGCACGATGCCCAAACGCTGACCCTCGATGAACTTATGGACAAGTTGCGCGGCCTCGTCAGCCGAGCCCGGGCGGGCCGGCTGCAGCGCGCCGAGATGACCGACCCCACCATCACCGTGACCAACCTGGGCGACCTCGGCGTGGACAGCGTCTACGGCGTAATCTATCCACCCCAGGTGGCCATGGTGGGCTTCGGCAAAGTCCTTGAGCAGCCGTGGGCGCACAACGGAATGCTCGGCATCCGCCACACTGTCACCGCAACGCTATCGGCAGACCATCGCGTCAGCGACGGGCTCCGCGGCGGCCGTTTCCTTTCCCGCATCGATGAATTACTGCAGAGACCGGAGGAGTTATGAAGGAACAGGACGCCAGACAGGCAGTGCAGGCAGCAATCAGCCAGGTGGCCCCCGATGTTGAACCTGATGATCTCGAAGGCGGTGCCCGGTTGCGCCAGGACCTGGAACTTGACTCGCTGGACTTTCTTCATCTCGTGGAGACCATCGCAAAGACCACCGGTGTGGACATTCCGGAACGCGACTATCCGGCGGTGGCAACGGTTGACGGCCTCGTTAGTTACCTCGCCGGTCATAGCTGAATGCGGTATCCGGCGGCAGAGTGCGGGAAAATCAACGGGAACGGGAAATTATGAAACACCAGCAGCCGACCCTCCGGTTCCTTGGAGCCACCGATACCGTTACCGGTTCCCGATACCTGATTGAGGCCGGTGGCAAGCGTGTGCTGGTCGACTGCGGACTTTTCCAGGGCTACAAGCGCAGCCGCGAACGCAACCGCGCACCCTTTCCCGTCCCGCCGCATTCCATCGACGCCGTGGTCCTGACTCATGCGCACCTGGACCACACCGGATACTTACCCGCGCTCGTCAGGGACGGCTTCGCCGGACCTGTCTACGCCACAGAGGGCACCTTCGACCTCTGCAAGCTGATCCTCCCGGACAGCGGACACTTACAGGAAGAAGAGGCCAGGTACGCATCCCACCGCGGATCGTCCCAACACAGGCCGCCGCTTCCGCTCTACACGGCGGCCGATGCCGTGAAGTCCCTCAACAGTTTCAAAACCCACGGGTTCGACACCCCCTTGCCGCTTGGCGGAGGCATGGAACTGACGTTCCTGCCCGCCGGTCACATCCTGGGCGCCGCGCAGGTCCATATCCGGATCGGCTCACACTCCGTGCATTTCACCGGGGATCTGGGCCGAGCCGATGATCCTTTCATGTACCCGCCGCGGGCCCTTGGCCGTGTCGGGGTGCTGGTAACCGAGTCAACGTACGGCAACCGGAAACACTCAGGCATGGACCCGCAGAAACAACTTGGGGAGATCATTAATCGGGTGGCGAAACGCGGCGGGGTGATCATGATTGCAGCGTTCGCCGTAGGCCGGGCTGAGACGCTGATGCTGTATCTGTCCAAGCTCCGCAAGAAGAACGCGATTCCGGACATCCCGGTGTACCTGAACAGCCCCATGGCGATCGACGCTTCCCGGATGTACCAGCGGTACCGCGAGGAACACCATCTCAAGCAGGACGACTACGAAGGCATGTATAGGCTAGCCACGCTCACCCGCACCGCGGATGAGTCCAAGCTGCTGAACCTGCGAGGCGGACCGATGATCATCATTTCAGCCAGCGGCATGCTGACCGGCGGCAGGATCCTGCATCACATCGCAGCGTATGGACCGGATCCGAAAAACGCCATCGTCCTCAGCGGCTACCAGGCCAGCGGTACCCGGGGCGCGGTCCTCGCCGCCGGGGAACGTGTGCTCCGCATCTATGGTGAGGACGTTTTGATCCGCGCCGAAGTTATCCAGATGCAAAGCCTGTCTGCCCACGCCGATTCCGACGGGCTCATCGCGTGGATGAAAGCAGCAGAAACCCAACCCCGTATGACCTACATTACGCATGGCGAACCCGTTGCATCGGATGCCCTCCGCATCCGTATTAAACGGGAACTGGGCTGGCGGGCCCGGATGCCTGAACACCTGGAACAGATCTCCATTGAGAACCCGCTATGAAGCCCTGCAGTGGATTGCCCGTACCAACCGAGGGGGCGCCGCACGGGGCATGGTGAGGTTCTGGTCGCAGTGTGAAACCCGCCTGTGACATCTTCCATGGTGGCTGGGCGCCAAGCCATTACGGCGGCTCAGACGCCGACCGTCACCGACCTGCGGTGCATGAACATCAAGAGTAGGAAGGTCCGAGTATCAGCGCCAACGGTTCTCGGAGAAGGCCGGTTCTCGTGGCCCTCGGCCCGAACAGTGGAAGTACCTCCCTGAAATGCTCTGCTCTGGGGCAGAATATGAGGTGTGGTCAAGAAAACGTCTGATGAGGCGAGCCCCCAGGTCCTGTCCAAGAAGGACTACGACAAGGAATTGCTGCGGTTGCAGGAGGAACTGGTCGCCTTGCAGGAGTGGGTGCGCGCAACCGGCACGCGGTTGGTCGTTATTTTCGAAGGACGCGACACCGCCGGTAAGGGCGGAACGATCCAACGCATTAGCGGGGCGCTCAACCCGCGCTTCTGCAGGGTTGTTGCACTCCCGGCGCCCACTGAGCGCGAGCGGTCACAGTGGTACTTTCAACGCTACATCGCCCATCTACCAGCGGCTGGGGAAATTGTGCTGTTCGACCGGTCTTGGTACAACCGGGCCGGGGTGGAGCGGGTGATGGGCTATTGCACCGATGAACAGTATGCCGACTTCGTCGAGGCGGTGCCCATGCTTGAAGAGGCATTGATCTCCGATGGGATCGTCCTGGTGAAGTACTGGTTGAGTCTTTCTGACTCCGAGCAGCGCCGACGATTCCAGGGCCGCATCGATAACCCGGCTAAGCGTTGGAAGCTGAGCACCCTGGACCTTGAGGCGCAAGCCCGGTGGGTTGACTACGCCGAGGCCAAGGACAAGATGTTTGAGTTCAGTGACACCGAGCGCAGCCCGTGGTGGGTGGTCGACGCCGACAACAAGAAGGAGGCCCGGCTTAACCTGATGGCCCATCTGCTATCGCTGCTGCCTTACGAGCGCCGGGAGTTTCCGGACATCGAGTTGCCCGAGCGCCAGAACCGGATCTACGACCGACCGCCGTTGGACCGCCAGCGGTTCGTTCCGCAGCGCTACGAGATCGGGAAATCTAAAAAAGCGCCGAAGGGCAAGAAGAAGGATTCCGCCCAGCATAAGTCCCGCTGAGTGGATGCCGGTTGGTCTGCCGGTTTCGGGTGGGTTAGGATTCTTTTATCAAGGGGAGTACTCCCGTCTGTGATTGGCCCGTCAATACGGATGCACTGAAGCATCTCGGGTCGTTGGTTCCGGTGTTGTCCGGGGCGGAGGAGACCTTGGCGTATCTGTTCAACGCCTACCCCTTGGGAGCAATCTTATGCAGGTCACACCCCTGATCTGGCTCATCACGATCGCTGTGACGATCCTCTTCTTTGTCTACGAGTTCTTCGCCCACGTGCGTAAACCACACGAGCCGTCCATCGCAGAATCGGCGCGCTGGTCGGCCTTCTATATCGGACTGGCACTGTTGTTTGGGGTGGGGATCGGGGTGGTGTCGGGATGGAAGTTCGGCGGTGAGTACTTTGCTGGCTATCTCACCGAGAAGGCTCTGTCGATCGACAACCTATTCGTTTTCCTCATCGTGATGGCCGGATTCGCCGTCCCGAAAAAGTATCAGCAGAAGGTGCTGATGATCGGGATCATCATCGCCCTCATCCTGCGTGGCGGGTTCATCGCTATCGGAGCGACCCTGATCGAGAACTTTTCGTGGGTTTTTTACATCTTCGGCGCTCTACTGCTCGTTCTGGCCTACCGGCAAGCGTTCAGCAGCCACGAGTCCAATCCGGCTAACGGTAGGTTTATGACACTGGTCCGCCGGGTCCTGCCCGTCACCGATGAGTATCACCAGGACAAACTCACTGTGAAGCAGGGCGGGAAGCGCTACGTCACGCCGATGCTGCTGACAATCATCGCGATTGGGTTTGTGGACGTCATCTTCGCTGTCGATTCAATCCCCGCAATCTACGGTCTGACCAACGAGGCCTACATCGTTTTCACCGCCAACGCCTTCGCGTTGATGGGTCTGCGGCAGTTGTTCTTCCTCATCGGAGGGCTGCTCGAGCGCTTGGTCTACCTCGCCCAGGGTCTGGCCGTCATCCTCGGCTTCATCGGAGTGAAGCTCGTCTTCCACGCCCTGCACGTCAACGAGCTCCCCTTCGTCAACGGCGGGGAGCCACTTCTTTGGGTACCCGAGATCCCCATCTGGTTCTCGCTGCTCTTCATCGCAGCCACCGTCGTTGTAGCGACCGTCGCGAGTCTACTCAAGACCCGCAGCGCCGAGGACATGGACGAGCAGGTACTGGTAAACGGCATACCGGTAGACGCCGTACGTCCACACGAGCTGGCCGAGCATTCTGAGGTCGATGGGAGGACGGAGTCCACTGCCGACACGTCCAAATAGGCTTTAACCGGCAGTTGTGAAGGGCGTCGGGGGTGCTGGTGGGTATTGGCGTCCTACGCGGATCCGTGAGCAGGGAGGGGCCCGCATCCCGTATCGTTGTCTGATGGTTACACGACGTGAAGCAGCTCAAATCCTCGATATTTCCCTGGAAATGGCGCACCGTCACGGTATCCCTGCAAGGCTGACGGACACCGAGCTATCCGAGCTCATGGACAGTCCACCGGGCTGGCTCGTTCAGTCCAGGAACAACCGGACGGGTAAGCGCCCCGTTTGGGTTCAACTGACCTGCGCGGTCTGTGGTTTCTCGGAAGCCGCACGGCCTAAGAAGTGGTGGCCGCCGTTCACCTATGTCTACTGCGCGCACCACGCCCTTGAGGACCTCCCGCCGGTAATGCCGAGTCTGGTCCGCAGCGAGTACGAGGGAATCGGAAGTCGGTTCGTCGGCATCGTTGATGTCGAAGTGCCAGTCTCCTGACAGCCGGTGTCCGGCCGCGTTTCGCAGGTAGGCCCAGAGATTGATCAGTGGGAAAGGCGAAAGTTCACCTATGAAGGGAACCCGTAGGCCAAATTCCGCCGGGTACCTTTTCTCGGCCTACTGTTGATACATGAGGATCAACGCCTTTTCGGATGTCTGCCTGCGCGTGATGATGATCCTTGCTCCAGCGGCGGAACTGAAAACTTCCAGAGTTATCGCCGAGGAAATTGGCATCCCCTACAACCATGTCAGCAAAGCCGTAATACGGCTCCGCGATCTTGGTCTTGTCGATGTCGTCCGTGGGCGCTCCGGTGGGCTAAGGATCAGTGAGGAGGGCCGCCGTGCGAGTGTCGGCTCTTTGCTGCGGGCTTTGGACACCCGGGAGGATCTCGCGGATTGCCGCACACCGGCCGGTGATTGCCCGCTCATTCACGGTTGCGGTTTGCGTACGGCATTGCGCCGCGCCCGGGAAGCTTTTTACTCGGAGCTCGACGAGGTTGTCATAGCAGGGCTGGCCGATCCCCGTGGGACGGGTCCTGTCTTCGTTGCTTTGAGCACAATAAGTAACCAATAGGTGGTGCCGCAGCGGGGCGCTTGTCATAGCTCAAATAGTTAAACCAGCATATGGGATGCTACTTTTAGAGTAGGCAAATGAGCCTCAAATCTAGGAGACGGCATGCTTTCGACCCAGTCCCATCCCATCATCGAGGCGACTCTTCCCTTGGTGGGCGAGAAAATGCCCGAAATTGCCAAGAACTTCTACGCCAGGCTCTTCACTGCGCATCCGGAGTTGTTTGATGGCCTCTTTAGCCGATCAAATCAGAAAAATGGGACACAGCAGCAGGCCTTGGCGGGAAGCATTGCGGGATTTGCCACTCACATGGTCAATAACCCAGACAGTGCCCCGGAAATTCTGCTGGCCCGTATCGCCCACAAGCACGTGTCCCTCGGCATTGTGCCGGAGCAGTACGACGTCGTTTACAAGCATCTCTTCGACGCTATTGCCGAGGAACTCAGCGATGTAATTACCGCCGAAATAGCTGGAGCATGGACTGAGGTCTACTGGCTGATGGCCCACACCCTGATCAAAATGGAAAAGGGACTATATGCCTCAGCCGCCAATGACAAGCCCTGGGCCCCATGGACGGTGAGCAAAAAAGAAGCTGCGGGCAGCGACGCCGTGACCTTCACTCTCGTTCCTGCCGATGAGACCCCGGTGACACCATCCCAGCCGGGACAGTACGTTGGCGTGAAGGTAAGGATGCCAGACGGCGTTCACCAGGTACGCCAATACTCGCTGGCCGCAGACGACGGGACAGCCGTGCGGGTATTCACCGCCCGACTCGACACGGAGGGCGAAGTAACTCCGGTGCTTCACAACAGCGTCCAGGTCGGCGACCAGTTAATGCTCTCAAACCCCTGTGGAGACGTCACCTTGGCTGACGGTGATCACCCGCTCGTTTTGGCGTCTGCGGGGATCGGCTGCACCCCCACAGCCTCGATTCTGCGGTCCCTGGCTCAACAAGAATCCCGTCGAGAGGTACTCGTCCTGCATGCTGAAGCCAGCCTTGACCGCTGGGCGCTTCGGGAACAGATGAGCAACGACGCGGCAAGCCTCGAGTCCGCCGAGCTCGAGCTCTGGCTGGAAACGCCAACCAGCGATTCGCGTGAGGGATTCATGTCCCTGGACTCAATAACCATCCCGGATAACGCGTCCGTTTACCTTTGCGGACCGCTACCCTTCATGCGCTCAATCCGATCGCAGGCACTAAAATCAGGCGTCCCGGCTGACCGCATCCACTATGAAGTATTCGGATCCGACCTCTGGCTCGCCAACGCCTAAGAGTTGCCCCTAGCTGCCCAGTTGAACGATAACCGCCGCAATCAGCGCCTGCGAGGCGCACTCATCGACACGGTGACCGGCGCACAGTACACACTCACATCACAGTCCAAGGCAGGAGCTATTAAACATCAAGCAGGCGGGGGAGACCCCCGAAATCGTTCCTTCCTACTCAGCCCTCTCCTAGTCTTCCATTCTGCTATCAGGATGACTTGAGGTGATTGCTGAGTGAAATAACTGGATGGCAAAGGGCGGTCGAGCCGGGCTAAGTCTTCCCAACAATCACATCGATGAGCAGGGAGGAAGCGACTTTGGAACCGGGCTTCAGGATGCCGATGAAAGCTGTTGACATAGGCCACAGCTGAGAGCACACTGTAGCCGTTGGTCGCAAATGTCCGGTTTAGCCCTGAAAAGGCCACGCTTCAGAGGTCTCCGGACCCTCATCCCGGAGCATCTCTCCTCCGGGTCAAACCAGTTGGGCAAGGCTTAGTGGGGAGGACGAGATGTCCGCGATAAGTGTCAAGGCTCTGGAATCAAAGTCATTCAACGAACCCGATGAAAAACGCCGTCCGCCTAAGACCGAAGTTGATGTGGTCAACCTTGGCGACACTACCTTAGGCAGGTTCACTTTCGAGCCCGGCTGGAGGTGGTCCGAGACCGTCAAGACCGTGGTGCAGACCGAGAGCTGCCAAAATAGTCATTTGGGGTTTTGTATTGCCGGAACGCTGACAGTTGAGATGGAAGATGGAACCCGCGCCACAATTCGCGTCGGCGAAGCCTATTCAATCCCCCCTGGCCATGATGCCTGGGTCGAAAACGATGAAACATTTGTGGGCTACGAAATTCTGAGCGCAGCCGCATATGCCAAACCTGCTTAGTTCCAGAGGACGAAAGCGGGCGTAGTGGACTCACTCCACAGGCTTGTTCTCGCGTGAGCTTCTCAGCGCGCTGTGGCAGTCGGCACCGGAAACACCGCTGCCTGCCAGCGGGATTGTCATCCCCTGCACAGGTCGGCATATGTTCGGTCTGACAAGGCGCATGTCAGATTCAGCATCACATCTGGGCAGGTGGAGGTTGGCAAATCCCTCGCGGACAGCCCAGCCACCGCGACCATAGCCGCAGGAAGCTTCGCGCCAGACAACGCAAAGCGCGGTCCGGATGTCACGGGTCGAGGCTGTGTCCATGCGAGGGCTCGGGCGGACCATCAGGACGCCATTTGTTCGGTGTCACGGGGGCGGTTGGAGAGTTGCCACCTGATGAGCATGAAACTGCTGAACAATGGAGACCGCTGGGTCTTATCGGAGGCGGGATCGGCGTGCATTCGCCAGCAACAGTGGGTGCCGTCAAATCCCTCGAAGTAGCGCTGAATTTCTGCCGCCAAAAATTGAGTGGGGGCCGTCAGGCTACGTCCCAGTCATGCCCATTCAGCCACCGTGCAAGCGGTAACGCCTCAACCCCAAAGTCTGCGCTGGTCGCCGCCATGTCTATTGCACCACTCCCGCGGCGGATCATGCATCTCACCTGAGCTGCCACCTCAAACGCTACCGTTTCGCCGAAAATGGGCGCCAGCGCAAGCTCGTAATCGTTGGGGTCGATAGACACGTAGGTCATCGGACGTCCGGTAACGTCAGCGAACCGACCGGCGATGTCGACGCCGGTAAGCGCTTCTGGTCCGCCGACGTCGAATCCCCTCCCCGCCAGGTCAGGCCGGTCTAGAGCGGCCACTGTGCGCCTCATAAGCATGAACGTTTTCGCCGGGGATGACGTGCGCGCTGGTATTGAACACGACCAGCTTCACTCCGGCTGCACCGGCGGAGTCGACGGCATTGCGGCCATATGCCTCATGCAATTCGAAGTCATACTGCAGGGGGAGTTGGAGGACCGCACGATCTCTGCCGGCGTTCGCCTTCGCTAGGCTGTCCGGGTCGCCCAAGTCGGCCACTGCGACCTCAGCGCCCCGAGCGCTCCAGTGGGCGGCGCGGTTGGCGTCACGAGTTACGACGCGAGTGGTCCGCCCCTGTGTGAGGAGCTGGTCCTCGACCGGAGTCCCTTGGGTACCCGTTGCCCCGTAGACGAGAATAGTTTCAGTCATCGTTATTCCTTCATCGCCTCCGAAGGTGCACCTGATGTGCGCCGGAGGAGAGCCATTGTCCTCCCAGCGGCGTTCCTCATCTACTACCTAAATGGTCCAGATTGGAGTGTCCGTGACCAGACGAGTCGGAGCAAGACCATCCCAGAGGCATCCAGGACCATTTGGTTATACAACTCGGTGGACTGTTAGGGAGAAGAGGCGAGATCAGGTCGTTTGGAGTGTTCTCGCTAGTTCAATAAGGTCCTGAGATTCTACATCGGGCTGGGCGTAGTAGGAGGGGTAGGCAGTAGCCGAGCGGTTTATCCAGGCGGTCTGCAAACCGGCGGTTTTTGCGCCGTGGATGTCCCACGGGTGGACCGCTACCAGCATGAGATCGCCGGGCGTATGGCCGGTCTGGCGTGAAACGTAGCGGTAGGCCTCTGCGGCTGGTTTCCAGCATGGCGCATCTTGGACGCTGAGCAATCGGGAGAACTTGTCCCGGATGCCGCCCCTGGAGGTTAAAGATTCCGCTACTGAAGGAGAACCGTTGCTAAGCGTGACCAGTTGAGTGATGGTGTTCAGTTTCCTGATGCCGGGTGCCACATCGGGGTGCAGAGGGAGGTTCTTGAACACGCCCATGATGTGATTGGTCTGGTTCTGATAGTTGCCCGGTCCTAAGGTTTGGGTGAGGAGCCGGTGAAGGCTGTCGGATGCGATGTCCAGGAAGGCCGGGTTTTCGCCGGTTGTAGTGAGTGCGAACCCGTCGCGGAGTAATTCGGCGAACCATACACGTGAGAGGGTCTCGTGTAACCCAGATTCTGTGAACGCATTTTTCATCGGCGTCATGTCAGACAAAGTCTCATTGACGTCAAAGACCAGAACTGCCGGTGTTTTGCGCATAGGGATGACCCTTCCTGGCTCGTAGACGAGTTGGTTTTGGACAGTAATGGCCCTGTGACGACGATACCCGCCTCCACCTGATTGCAGACACTTCGCAAATGTTTGACACCTACGAATTGCATTCCTACCTATTGGCGCTACCTCACCAGAAGCCACCCCCAGGATGTATTTCCTAAGGAGTACATGGGACTGTTCGGAATTTGGTGTTTTTGGCCTGATACGTCGGGCGTGAGTCTGGCGGGGAAGGTGCCGTGATGACGACACTGGATGCTGTGAAGAAAAACAAGGCGGAGCCC
>NZ_JBTNDW010000019.1:0-50763 GCF_054510775.1 Arthrobacter sp. TMT4-20
GTGGGCCAGGAACGCGATCTGCGTGAAGACGACGCCGAGCACGGCGGCGATCAATAACTGGAACCAGGTGTCGCCCAGCAGGGCGAAACCGGTCCAGGCGGCACCCATGGTTAATGCCAGTGCAGCGAAGACGGAAACGTAAAAGCGGCGGCGACGGTTCAGCAGACCTTCTTTGCGTACCTGCTTCAGCAGCGTCGCATAGGAGGCGACGACGTCGTTCGGCTTAGCAACGCGCACGCTACGGCCGGAGGTTGTAGTACTCATAAGTGTCCCTGCGTTAGATTCTGTCCCCAGCAGACGAAGGGATGCTAAACCCGCGGATATACGTAGTTTATGTGAGTTAGATGTATGCCGCCTGTAAGTATGCGCCCTACGGCATAGTTAGTGATCTGTGAGGATCGACGCCCAAAGAGGCGTCAGCTCTTACGGTTGATCGCAACGAACGCGACGGCTCCCACCAAAGCTTGTGCCAGCAGCAGCAAAGCCAGAACCATCTCCACGGCAGCCCCAAAGCCCACGGCTATTGCCGCGATGGCGGTCAGCGGGACCGCTAGGAGTCCTAGGATTGCCAGCGATCTGGTGAGGACGGCGTTGTCCCGTTCATCGCCCGTCTGGGTCCAGGCGCGTTCGAAGGTGCTCACTCGTGAGGGGGTCTTGGTGATGCGCCACAGGCCAATCAGGGCGGCGACCAGGCCGACGGCGCCGCCCGCCAGAAGGCCAGCCCCCATATTTCCCGGCCCGTACTCCTGAAGCAACAGCCCTGTCACGATGAGACCAGTCAGCCCTGCCAGTACCAGCCCGAGGACCGCGGCCTTTTGCTTTGAGGTATAGGTGCTAGTCGACATGGAAGATCTCCTCTACGGTGCTGCGAAAGTGTCGGGCGATAGCTATGGCCAGTGGGAGCGACGGATCGTAGCGGCCGGTCTCAATGGAATTGATGGTCTGACGCGAAACGTCGAGGACTTCTGCGAGTTCACGTTGGGAGATGCCAGCCGCGCGGCGGAGCGTACTGAGATCGTTCCTCACTGGAAACCAAAGTGGTCAAGGAAGCTTGTCATGGGGTCAAGCTTCCTTGACTTCTGCCATCATGTCAAGCTTCCTTGACCTTTCGTGGGCGAAGGAGGGTCAGTCTCGGCGTGGCCTGTATTTGACATACCCCTAGGGGTATTTGCATACTTGAGTGAACGCCGTCCACGATTCCAGCCTGGACCCTAATGAAAGAGAGTTCGCATGTGCCGGACAACCACCTGTATGCGCTGCCGGAAAACCACCTGGGCCGGCTGTGGAAATCACGTCGATCAGGTAATGCGGTCGGTACCAAAGAAGGATCAGTGCTCCTGCAATCCGACCGTCGAGCCGAAGCGTGCGCGGTCTGAGGGGCAGGCTCAGCCAGGTTGGTTTGGTCGACTGTTTGGAAGGTGAAACCCGGGAGGAGGAGTGGCCGGGGCGCTTCCGCGGTACCCGTTCAGCCGCGGAAGTGCCCCGGCCACTCCTCCACGGGAATGCGCTTGATCGTGTGAACGACTCCGGTGGTACCCCACTCATCGCGGCCTAGCCGGGACAGTGGTTTGAGGCGGTCCATCAGTGGGTGGGTCCCGTCCAGGACGTCCTCGGAAATGGCTGCATGGGTCACCTCGCCGAAAACCACAAAGCAATCCCCGATGGGCTGCACCAGATGTAGCTTGCACTCCAGGGCGACCGGAGACTCCCGCAGTCGTGGGGGCGTCACCGTGTGGCTCGGCTCCCGGGTGAGACCGGCGGCGTCGAACTCGCTGACTTCCCGGTCAAAATTCGTGGCGGTGGCGTTGATCTGCTCGAACAGCTGCTCTGGCGCGAGATTGACGACAAACTCGCCGGTTTCCTCAATGTTGCGCAGGGTGTCCTTCCGCCCTACCGATGTGAAAGCGACCATCGGGGGGTCCACCGACGCGATGGTGAAAAATGAGTGCGGCGCCAGGTTGTCCTCGCCTGCCGCTGACCGGGACGACACCCAGGCGATCGGGCGGGGTACCACCGTCGAGGTGAGCAGCCGGTAGAAGTCACGCGTCGAGGTGTCGTCTCTGCTGAAGTCTCTGCGCATCCTTTGAGCCTAGCGGTCGCCGCGGAGGACTTGAGCGAGATCCAGTGCTGGTTGACCCGTCAGATCCTGCACCGTGGTGGTGGTCCGGGCCAGCCCTCCTTCGACAATTGCTGTGTAGGTGCTGACCCAGGCATCGAGCTGCCAGTCGGGCGCGCCGAAGTGCTGCCGGGAACCGTACGCTTCACCGACCGATTCGGCCCGGTAAGTGACCTCCCGGCCGGTTTCCTGCGAAATGATCGCTGCAGCCTCCGCCAGGGTTAGCGCCGTGGGGCCGGTCAGCTCATAGGTGTTGCCCGCATGGGCGGCGGCATCCCTAAGGACAACGGCGGCCACCTGCACCACGTCCGCCCGGGCCACCGCGGCCAATCGCCCGTTGCCAGCGGGGCCGCGAATGACGCCGTCGTCGTCGGCGAAATGTTGTAGGACGTCCAGATACAGATTGTTGCGGAGGAAGGTGTAGGCCATCCCGGAACGGCGAATGTGTTCCTCGGTGGCCCAATGGTCGCGCCCGAGGGTGAAGGTGGCGTCCGCGGCGGCACCGAAAAATGAGGTGTACACAATGTGCTGCACACCGGCTTCACTGGCTGCGTCGACGAAGGTCAGATGCTGCTCCACGCGATCTTTGGATTCGCTTGCTGAGACCATGAAGAGGGTGTGGACACCCTCAAGAGCTGTCACGGCTGCCGAACGGTCCGCGTAGCTGCACTCAGCGGCGGTTGCGCCCGGCAGCGCCGGTGCGCGGCCGAGGTCTCGGACCGGCAGGCGAAGTGCGAGCCCGGACGCAGCAAGAATGCGTGCCGTAGCGCCGCCGATGGCCCCGGTCGATCCAGTAACTGCTATCAGCTTGTCCATACCCTTTTGCAGCGTGGGGAGGTGGTGAATTATTTCCGCTCGGCGGCAAGCTGCCAGGCTCGCCTAGACTGGGGGACCATGCGCTACATCAACAAATACCGTGTGCCCATCGTCTGGCTTCTCATCATCGCTCTCGTGGCGAGTATTGGTGCGGGATTCTTCGCTCAGATCTTCTAGCTTCCCCGCACTGCCTTGTCTGATGGGTGGGTACGTCCTAGGATAGTCAGTAGGCTTAGCTTTCGGGGAGGGCGGTATTCGATCCGTCTCCCGGTTGGCCTGCACAGACCGTATCGTACGTACGCACGGCTAGTGAGGAACGCATGACTGACAAGACTTCAACGACTGACCAGTACACCTTCCAGGATCCGGTGACTCGTTTCCCGAGCATCTCGGCCCCCAAGCAGGACCAGCCCGAACCCGGGTTGGATCGGGATCTGGAACCACAGACGGACCGCGGCGAGACCTCTTATCGTGGCACCGGCCGTCTCAAGGGGCGCAAGGCGCTTATCACCGGAGCGGACTCCGGTATCGGGGCTGCCGTCGCTATCGCTTTCGCCCGCGAAGGTGCCGACGTCGCGTTGTCCTACCTCCCCGTCGAGGAGCCCGACGCCGTCGAGGTGGCGCGCCTCATCGAAGAGAGCGGCCAGAAGGCCGTCAAGCTTCCGGGCGACCTGACCGATGCGGCTTTCTGCCGTTCACTCGTGAACGATGCCGCCGAACAGCTGGGTGGCCTGGATATCCTTGTGAATAATGCCGGCAAGCAGATTGCGGTCGAGCGTCTTGAAGACCTCACCGATGAGCAGTTGGATGAAACTTTCAAGACGAACATCTATTCGTTCTTCTGGATCACCCGTGAAGCGCTGAAGCATCTGAAGCCCGGGTCGAGCATCGTGAACTCGACATCGATTCAGGCTTACAGCCCGTCGTCGACTCTGCTGGACTATGCGAGCACCAAGGCTGCGATCAACAATTTCACCAAGGGCCTCGCCGAGCAGTTGGCACCCAAGGGTATTCGGGTCAACGCCGTTGCTCCTGGTCCGATCTGGACCCCATTGCAGGTTTCGGATGGACAGCCAAAGGACAAGCTGCCGGAGTTTGGCAAGGACACCCCCTTGGGTCGCGCAGGACAGCCCACCGAGCTGGCCCCGGCCTACGTCTTCCTTGCGTCCTCCGAGTCAAGCTATGTGGTGGGCGAAACCTTGAATGTCAACGGCGGAAAGCCTTCGCCCTAGCCCGTGTTGTTGAGGTGAAAGATCTTGATTGTCCCCTGCTGGCGGGCCGCTTCGGCCCGGTGGCAGGGGATGTCGCGTATATAAGTCTAGACGAATATAAGCACTTTTTGATAGGTTCTGCTTATGCATGCTTTTGACGTCCTCGGCGACCCGGTTCGCCGCCGGATTCTTGAGCTTCTCCTCGATGAGGAATGGGCGGCTGGCGATATTGCCCGGGTCATCCGCACCGAATTTGGGATCTCCCAGCCTGCCGTCTCGCAGCACCTTCGGGTGTTACGCGAGAACGGTTTTGCTCGCGTCCGTGGGGACGGTACCCGGCGCCTGTATGCCGTAGAGGCCGGGCCCCTGCGGGACGTGGATCAATGGTTGGAGCCCTTCCGTGCAGGCTGGACGGGCCGGCCAGCCTGAAAGTCAGCCGGCAAATACGCCGATGAACCGGAAGAATACGGTGGCCGCCGTCGCAATCACCAACAGTGCCGCCGTGGTCCCCGTCCATCCGCTGAGGAACTGGCGCACTCGCTCGCTCGCCGGAAACACGCCGCAAACAAAATTGCGTGAAGTGAGGAAAATGGTGAGCACGATCATCGCAGCCCACACGATCATGCAGTAGATGCAGAGGATCCCGATCGCAAAGAGGGCCTGGCTCCATAGCCAGATGGTGAAGACCATCCCCAGAGTCACACCCACCTGCAATGCGCGCCAGTACCAGCGAGCTACGTTTGCCCCGGCGAGAAGCATGGCCCCCGTGGTGATGACGACGGAGAACGCGACAATACCCAGCAGGGGGTTGGGGAAGCCGAAGAGACTCGCTTGCCAGGTCTTGAAGACTTCACCGCAGGAAACGAAGGCGTTGACGTCGCAGCTGGTGACGTAGTTGGGGTCCGCGTAGACAGCCAGCCGTTCAAGGACCAACTGACCAGATGCCAACCACCCCACCACCCCTGAGATGACCAGGATCAGACCAAAAGGCCTGTCCTGCGCGAATCGTGGCGTAGCGGTGTCCATGGTGACTTTCTCGGAGCCTTGGTGGTCGTGGTGCAACTTTTTCTACTCTCCGTAGAAGAGGTTACAATTTTCAGGAGGGAGGAACAATGTCTGGCAGGACCAGTGTGACACCAGCCGCCCGCCTAACCCGTGGGCTACTCGCTGCTGCCGCATCGACCTTCCTCGCCGGTGCCTCACATGCTATCGCTGGCGGTGGCGTTCCAACGATCGCGGTTGTCGTTGCGCTGACCTTCGGGACGCTCGTATGCGTCATTCTTGCCGGCCGTCGACTGACCCTTGCGAGAATAACCGTTGGGGTAGCGATCAGCCAGGTGGTTTTTCACTCGCTCTTCGCCTTGTTCACTAGCGGTTCGACAGCACCGACCGGATCGAGTACCGGCCACGGCCATGAGCTATTTTTGCCGGTCCCATCGGCTGCCCTGACCGGTACTGAGCATCCGGGCATCCTGATGATCGTGTCCCACTTCGCGGCTGGTCTACTGACGATTGCTCTGGTGCGTCACGGCGAAGCGCTGTGGTGGGCCTTGGTTGGCGCCCTGGCTGCATCCTTGACGGCGATGATCCGTTGGGTTGGCTCCTGCCCGGTCTCCGAGGAGCTGCGCTCCCTTCCTGTCCGTCCGGCAACCCTGGGTATGCACGATCTCCTGCATGCCGACTCAAGGCGTCGCCTTCGAGGGCCCCCGGTCCAGCAGCTGTCTTTCGCCTGACCCGGTCAGCTGCGGCACCGAGAATCACCGCCTGACTTCGCGTACCTCACAAAGGTAGGAGAACCCTTTGCCCACCCCGCGTTCTGGCGGGTTGGTTCGCATTTTCCGACGTGCAGCACTCGTGACATTAGCTCTGGGCGGAATCACTTTAGGTAGTGGATCCGTCTCTTTGCCCAGCGCTAGTGCACACGATGAGCTAGTTTCCAGCAACCCCCAACAGGGGGACGAGTTGGCGACAGCTCCAGAATCCATTGACCTCGCTTTCAGCGCGGACATCCTGGATCTGGGCGCAGCGGTGCTGGTGGTTGATTCCACCTCCACAGATCGCACCATCGGAGTTCCCGAACTAGCCGGTAATACTCTGACTCAGACAGTCGCCGACCTCGACGACGGCGCCTATCAGGTGCGGTGGCGCGTGGTCTCGGGCGACGGACATCCCATTGCTGGGTCCTTCGACTTCATTGTCGGCGACCCAGCCTCCGCAGAACCCATCACGGCCGCCGCAAGCGCGCCGTCGGTCGAAACCGCAACTCCTGATGCTGCGCCCGGCGACCTCGCCGGACAACCGGAACCATCGGCTGGCTTTTGGGCCATGCTGCCGGTTTGGCAGTACGCCCTGATAGGAGCCGCTGGCGGCCTCGGCATGTTCGCGCTGGTTCTGCGTCTCCGACGTGCCCGCTGATCAAGAGCGCCGTCACCGCCACTACTTAGCTAAGGAATCACCATGAAACTCTCCACCAAGTTCGCCACCGGGTTTGTTGCCCTGGGAACAATCACCGCCCTCGTGGGCTGCGCAGCAACAGCTTCCGAAACCGCTCCCAGTACTGCCGTGGCAGCACAGGCCGATTCCGTGTCCATCGAGGATGCCTGGGTGAAATCAGCCGAAGAAGGCATGAGCGCTGCCTTCGGGATCCTGTCGACGGACGGCGCCGAGGTGACAGTCATCTCGGCCTCCACCGCAGCGTCCCCAATGATAGAGCTGCACGAGACAGTCGCAGGGGACGACGGTCAGATGATGATGCAGGAGAAAGACGGGGGATTTGTCGTCTCCGAAGTCGAAATGATCCTGGCGCCAGGAGGCGACCACCTGATGTTGATGGGCCTCACTGCACCGCTGCTGGCAGGTGACACTGTTGGCTTCGAGCTGACCATGGAGGATGGCTCGATCTTCAGCTTCGATGCACCTGTCAAGGACTACTCGGGAGCGAATGAAACCTACAACGGCGACGAGTCCGTGGATATCGAAACGGATTCCGACTCCGGCTCAGCTGATGACAGGGGCTCGGATACTCGCTCCGGGTCCGCCGATGAAGGGGCACCCGACCAGTGACTCAATCGGATACCAATGATGCCCTGCCGGGGCTGAATCGTCGGCGTTTCCTGTGGGGAGGCGCCGCCACCGGTGTGGGTGCGGCCACCGCCGCCCTGATCGGTTCCTCCTGGAGGGACGCCTCGTCAACTGCTGCTGCAGGCCACGCCGAGGACGCCAGATCGGCGATCCACGGCGCAGTAACCATCCCGTTCTACGGGGCGCGCCAGGCGGGTATTGATACTCCAGCCCAGTCTCACACAGTGATTACCGCTGTGGATCTGGTTCAGGTACAGACAGCGGAACAGGTGGTTCGACTGATGCGGCTCCTTACCGACGATGCGGCCCGTCTGACACAGGGCGCGGCGGCCCTGGCAGATCCGGAACCGGAGCTGGCCATCGTTCCAGCCCGTCTCACAGTGACCTTCGGGTTCGGGGAACGCATTGTGCGGCTCGCTGGTGACAACAGTGCACCCTCCTGGCTCAAGCCGCTCCCCGCCTTCTCCATTGACGATCTCGACGAGGATCAGTGCGGAGGCGATCTCCTAATTCACGTCGCCTCTGAAGATCTCGTCACGGTGTCGCATGCGCAGCGGATGCTCCTCAAGGACACCCGGTCTTTCGGCCAGGTCCGCTGGTCGACGGAAGGATTCCGGCGGGCGTTCGGTTCGGAAGAGGCCTCCGTGACGATGCGCAATCTGTTTGGCCAGGTCGATGGGACAGCCAACCCCCGACTTGGCTCGGACGACCTCGAGACGGTGGTCTGGGACAGCTCCGCTTCTCCTGCCTGGCTTTTCAACGGAACGTCGATGGTGATCCGCAAAATTGCCATGGACCTGGACACGTGGGATGAGCTGGACCGTCCGGGCCGTGAAGAGTCAGTCGGTCGCTACCTGACGAACGGCGCCCCGCTGACCGGACGCAATGAGAAGGACGAACCAGATTTCGAGAAGACCACCCCCTTGGGGTTTCCGGTCATCGCCGAGTTCGCGCACACGCGCAGGGCCCGGTCCAGCGTGCCCGGCGAAAAGATATTCCGTCGTGCGTATAACTACAACACGACACCAACTGGAGGGCCTGTTTCTGACGCCGGCCTGCTCTTCCTCAGCTATCAGGCCGACGTCGACCGTCAATTCGTCCCGTTGCAGCAACGACTGGACGAACTGGACCTCCTGAACCAATGGACCACGCCCATCGGTTCTGCAGTGTTCGCCATCCCGCCGGGCTGCGCTGAAGGCGGGTTCATCGGAGACTCGCTCTTCGCTATCTGACCCCGAACACGCATCCTCCCACTCAAAGGAAACCCCAAAATGCCCGCACCAAACACTAAATCCGCCGGCTCCTCCCGCGAATCAGCCCAGCAACTTCGGCTGGACCACGAGCGGCGGGAAAAGCGCTCACGCCTGTTGATGAGGTGGGGAATCATTGGCGGAGTCCTGGCTGTCCTCGCGGTGATCGCTGTGGTGATTGTGTCCTCGATTCGCCCGGATGTTCCGGCTGCCGGTCCCGCGCCAGCCCACGGCAATGAGTATGGCGGGATCACGCTTGCCTCTCCCACCGACCTGGCGGCCACCGCTGCCGGGACGGTCGACGCCGAGGCGGCGCTGGAGGAGACACGCGAAACACCGGCGGGGGTGGAGGCCGACGCTGGGCCCGGGCCGGTCCAGGTGGTCGCGTGGGTCGACGTCAACTGCGTGCATTGCGCGGACTTCGAAACAACCTACTCAGCCCAAATTAAGCAGTGGCTCGACGACGGCGACGTCACCCTGGAGTACCGAACCGTTGCCTTCCTCGACCGGAACTCGACCAGCGCGTACTCCTCCCGGGCAGCCAACGCGCTAGCGTGCGTGGCTGACACGGCCCCGCAGGCATACCTGCCATTCACTCAAGCGCTATTCGGGAATTTCCCCACTGGGGAACTGAGCGATGACGAGCTCAGCGACCTCGCTGAAGCGTCGGGCGCAGGGGACATCTCCACCTGCGTTGCTGAAGGTACCTTCCGCCCCTGGGTGGACTTCACCACCAACGCAGCATCCTCCTCGGGCATCTCAGGCACGCCGACCGTGTACATCGATGGTGAGCCACTCGCGTCGCCTGCCGATTTCGTGATCGGCGTCGAAGCCGCAATTGAGGCCCGAGGTGCCTAAAGGCGGCCCGCTGCAGGATCCTGCTGAGCTGGCCGCCGTGAGGGATGAGCGGCCAGTATCGGGGGAGCGGATCCCGGAGCGCAGCATTGTGCGGGTAGTTTTCGGTATCGCAGTGCCGGTCAGCCTGGCGGTCGCGATCCTGTCGATGTACTTCAGCGAAGCGCTCACCACGTACCGAACCACCATGGCGGATCCCGGCGACTTTGTGGTGCATGCTCGGCCAGTCGCGCGGGTAATCCAGGATCTCAGCGCTGCCATGACAATCGGCTTCCTGGTGCTCTGCGCCAGTCTCCTGCCGGCGTCCGACCGGAACAAGTCGATCATTGGGTTCGCCCAATGGAAGGCTCTCAATTGGGCCTGGATCTCGGCGGGTGTCTGGTTTGTCGCCTCGGTCGCCTCGCTGGTGCTGATTGCCGCTGACACTGCGGGCCAACCGATCAACAGTCCGGGGTTTGCGTCGATTTTCCTGTTCTTCGCCACTGAACTGGAGCTCGGGCAGATCCTGTTGGTGGCGCTGTTAGCGGTCCTGGTTCTGGTCGTGATGCTGCCAATGGTCCGGTCGACCACGGGGGCTGGTATTGCGCTGGCCATCGCAGCGATGGGGATCCTGCCATTGGCGCTGGCCGGGCATGCTGCCGGGTCGGATGACCACGGCAACGCCGTCAACTCCCTGGCGCTCCACCTGGTCGGCGTGTGCGTGTGGGTCGGCGGGCTCGCGGCGGTGCTGCTGCTGGGATCCCGGCTGGGCAAGGACACGGGGCGGGTCCTTCGCCGCTACTCAGCACTGGCTGCGTGGGCGTTCGGGGCTGTGGCCTTTTCTGGGATTATCAACGCCAGCCTCCGCCTCGGGTCCCTGGCGGACCTGGCCACACCCTACGGTCTGCTCGTGGTGGTGAAGATGGGTAGCCTGACCCTGCTCGGGCTCGCTGGGTGGTATCAGCGCCGCAGGATTCTGCCGCGCCTGGACCGCGACCCGGAGGACCGACGGGCGTTCGTTACCTTTGGTGTGTCCGAAGCGGCGCTGATGATTGTTACCATCGGCGTGTCCGCCGGTCTTGCCGCGAGTCCGCCGCCCGTTCCGCAGGGGTCAATCGCCGACGTCGACCTGCGCCGTTCCCTCCTCGGCTACCCGTACCCGGAGCCGCTCACTGTCCCCAGCTTCCTAACTTCGTGGCATCCCGACTGGACGATTGGGTTCCTGGTTCTTGTTGCCGCCGGAGCCTACGTGGCTGCGGTCATCAGGGTCCGGCGTCGCGGCGATCGCTGGTCCATTCCCCGCTCGCTGGCCTTCCTCGCAGGGTGCGCCCTGCTGATTTGGCTAACCAGCGGCGGGCCCGCCGTCTATGGGAGGACCAGTTTTTCGGGGCACATGATCCAACATATGGGCCTGATGATGTACGCACCGGTGCTCTTTGTGCTGGGGGCGCCGATCCTGTTGCTTCTCAAGTCGACACGTCCGCGCACCGACGGCAGCCGAGGCCTCCGCGAGTGGGTGCTCTGGCTCTTCCGCTCACGCTTCAGTCACTTCCTCACCCGCCCCCCGGTTGCTGGGCTGATTTTCGTGGGCAGCATGGTGGGGTTCTACTATTCACCCGTTTTCGAACTGGCCCTGTCCACCCATGTGGGACACGTGTTCATGATCGTGCACTTCCTTATTACCGGATATCTTTTCGCCTGGGTGCTCATCGGGATCGATCCGGGGCCAGCCCGATCGCCGTACCCGTTCAGGCTGATCATCCTGCTCGCGACCATGGCGTTCCACGCTTTCTTCGGCCTGTCGCTCCTGGGCGGCACAGAGATCCTGGCACCCACCTGGTGGGCTAACCTGCAGCTCACCGATCAGGCAGCTCTGCTGGCTGACCAGCAGCGAGGCGGCGCGATCGCGTGGGGAATTGGGGAAATCCCGACGGTACTCCTCGCGTTAGGCGTCGCCATGGCGTGGCGGAAGGACGACGAACGGACAGCGGTTCGCGAGGACCGCGCCGCTGACCGGGACGACGACGCCAAACTCACCGCCTACAACCAGCATCTTGAAAGCCTGCAGCGGAGGTCGCCGGGACGTTGACCACACACGACTGCGCCCCACCCATGAGCTGACACGGGTGGGGCGCAGTTGCTGAGGGCTATCGGGTCGGCGTGTTGTCGTAGTCCGCCCGGTCGATCTTGCGGTGGTAGCGCATGCCGGTGAGACCACCCAGGACGGCTCCGACGAGGGCTGCGACCAGCGCCACGATGACAGCAATAATGCCCGCGGTCGTGAGGTTCCCTTCATTGAGGGGGATCCGCGGGAAACTGTTGAGATTCGCGAAAATGTCGAACTGCCTTCCGAAGATCAAGCCGAGCACCGCCACCAGTACCGCGATGATGAGTGCCCAAAGCCACACGGCAACCCCCTGCTTCGCTCCGTTGAACCGCGCCATCCGTCCGGCGACGTAACCACCGGCAAAGTAGGAGAGGAGCAGGATCACCAGCAGGACAATTGCTCCCGTGATCCCGACGGTCTGCGGATCTGCGGCCACCTGGTCGGCGGCATCGGTCAGGTCAGTGTTGGTGGAGAGCCCGAAGACTGCTCCAGCCGCGGCGACGAGCGCCGTGAGCAGCACTGCCATCCCGGTGGCGGTGAGCCAGCCGAAGAACGCCGACCCAAACTTCATGCCACCAAAGGTGTCCTTCTCGTGCTGCAGGAGGGCTGCCCGTTCGGCCGACGCCGGTAGCGCTGGACGGTCGTCGTGGGTGTCGCGGTACCGGTCGTCATCCGGATCAGCGGTATGACTGACCGGCTGCGCAGCGACGGGCTGGGTGCGGGTAGACGGCGACGCCGCTACGGCACCCGCCCCGGCGCCGGTAGCTACTGCGCCTGATGAGCCGCCGGACTGTGTCTGGTGTTCGCGGGTGGTCTCGCCGTCGGTGGTGCGGTGCACCTGGGTGGCGTCACTGTCGCGGTCGGAGCGGCGCGAGTCGGTGGTGCGGTGCACCTCGGTGGCGTCACCGTCGCGGTCGGAGCGGCGCGAGTCGGTGTAGTCGTGCACCTGGGTGGCGTCGCCGTCGTTGGCGCTGGCCGAAGAGGAATCACGCCAATCCGCAGTGCCGTCAGAATGTTTGGGGGTGTTCTCCCGGGGAGAGTTGCCCTCTGCCGGGTCGTTCCCTGTTCCTTGCGTGCTCATGGTGCCTCCTACTATCGGTGCCGTACGGCTTCCTCAGCAACCTTACTATTACTGCCGGTGGGGGACAAGAGTGGCCGGATGGGAGCCAGCGCAGTGAGAGACTTTTCCTATGGAATTTCAGATCCTGATGACCGTGCTGACCGGCCTGCTGATCGTGGTTGGCGTCGCGGGAGTCATTGTGCCAATCCTCCCGGGCAGCATTCTCATCATCGGTTCCCTCCTGATGTGGGCGCTGGTGGTGTCCAGCACCGCGGGCTGGATGGCATTTGGCGTCGGAGCGGCGCTGGCTGTCGCTGGCCTGCTCGCCGGCGCGGTCCTGACTGGCCGGAAACTCCAGCAGCGCCAGATTCCGGGCAGATCGGTCGTGATCGGGTTGGTCACTGGCGTGCTGGGAATGTTCCTGATCCCCGTGGTCGGGCTCTTCGTGGGCTTCGCCGCTGGTCTGTTCGCGAGCGAATTCGCCCGGCAGCGGCAAGTCGGCCCGGCGCTATCGTCCAGCGGGGCTGCGTTGAAGGCAACCGGCATCGGAATTCTGGTCGAACTTGGGCTCGCACTGCTCGCAGGAAGCGCCTGGGTCATCGGCGTGTGGGTGCACTTTGCCACCGTCTAAGGCTCGCTGAACACCACTATCGTCTGAAAACTGTCGCTCGGGAGCTGACCATGTTGCTGGATCTCATCCTCACCAACGCCCGTATCATCACCATGGACGCCCAGCGTCCTGCAGCGGGGAGCGTTGGCATCCTGAACGGGCGGATCGTCGGCTTCGACACCGAGCTGGCGGGCCTTAGCGCCAGAGAGGTTATTGACCTGCGGGGCAGGGTCCTTATTCCGGGGCTGAATGACGCGCACTGCCACACCGCCTGGTTCGGGCTCACCCTCGGTGAGGTGGACCTGTCCCATCTCACCGATCTGGAGCAGGTGTATGCCCGCCTCCATGCGGCGGCGCAGGCTCCGGCGGACGACGACGGCGGTTGGCTGGTTGCCAGCGGGTTCGACCACCACCGGTTCGGCGGTCAGTTCCCCAACCGGGGTGCCCTGGACCGGGTTAGTGGAGGGCGACCACTGTTCATCAGGCGGACTTCAGGCCATGGTGGAATCGCCAACACGGAGGCCCTCCGGCGGGCGGGAGTTCTTGCCCAGGACTTCAGCGATCCGGTCGGCGGGAGGGTTGTGCGGGACGGTTCGGGGGAACCGACGGGCCTGCTGCAGGAAACCGCCCAGGCCCTGGTCCTTGACCTGCTCCGCCCCTACGCTCGTGAAACCCTGGTCGCGGCCATCGACCGGGCGAGCGCCCGGTACGCGAGTGAGGGGATCACCAGCTTCACCGATGCCGGCATTGGGGGCGGCTGGATTGGTCATGCACCAGACGAACTGGGCGCGTTCCAGGACGCCCGGACAGCGGGGAAGCTGCACGCCCGGGCGCAGCTGATGCCCGCCATCGAGACGCTGCAGTCAGATACGGGCGCCGGTCTGGGCCTTGGGATGTACAGCGGGTTCGGCGATAACATGCTGTCGTTGGGCCCGGCGAAGATCTTCCTGGATGGCGCGCTCTCCAGCGAGACGGCTGCGCAGACCGAGCCTTACGCCACCGGCAGCGTCAACAAGGGTTATCTGCTGGATGATCCGTTGGCCCTGCGGCGGCAGATGGTTGACGCGCACCGTGCCGGCTGGTCCATCGCCGCGCATGCGATCGGCGACGCTGCCATGGACCTGGCAATCGACACGTTCCGCCAGTTTCCTGATCGACCCAACGGGAGCCTGCCGCATCGGATCGAGCACGCTGCGGTGGTCCGACCGGACCAGCTGTCGGCACTCGCCGCCCTGGAGGTAGCGGTGGCGCCTCAAGCCTCCTTCTTCCGCCCGATAGGCGACGCGATGGCGCTGTCCTTGGGGGCGCGCCGGGCGGCATTCACCTACCGGGCCAAGTCCTTCCTCGACGCGGGCATCCGGATGGCAGGTAGCTCCGATCGGCCTTGTGCTGATGGGACAGCGCTGCGCTCCATCCAGTCCTACGTGGACCGCCTGACCTCCGGCGGCGCCATTTTCGGTGCCGCATCCGAACGGCTCACCGCTGCGGAAGCCCTCCGCATCTATACGGTCGGATCCGCGGACGCTACCGGATTCGGTGGGATCAAGGGCCGGCTGGCCGCCGGGATGCTTGCTGACTGCGCTGTCCTCGAGGCATCGCCGCTGGAGGTTCCGACCGGTGACATCGCCGACATCCCGGTTCTGGCCACCCTGCTGGGTGGTCGGTTTACCCACCACCAGCTGTGAGTGGGTGGCGCTACTCGCCGTCGGACAGGGATAGCGCGGCGGTGATCAAGGCCAGGTGACTCAGACCCTGCGGCAGGTTACCCATGAACTCGTGCCGGTCATCGGCGTCGATCATTTCGGCCAGCAGGCCGACGTCGTTCGCCAGAGGTAGCAGTTCGTCCATCTGGGAGCGTGCCTCTTCCTTGCGTCCGACCAGGGCCAGGGCAGCCACCATCCAGTAGGCGCAGGCGACAAAGGTGGATTCCTCGTCCTGCATGCCGCTGTACCGGTAGAGGAGGGGGCCAGCTCCAAGCTCGCCCCGCAGGGCATCAATGGTTGAGGACATTCGCGGTCCGCGCTCGTAGCCGCTGATGGCGTGCAGCAGGATCGAGGCGTCCAACTCCTGGGAGCCGGGATACCAGACGTAGCTCTGCCGGTCTTCCGACCAGCAGTTCGCTTCGACCCAGTCCCGGATCCGATCGCGCTCGGCCCGCCAGCGCTCGGCGGGTCGTTGCAGTTGCCCGGCTTCGGAGAGTTTCACTGCACTATCCAGTGCATGCCAGCAGCCCAGCTTCGAGGTGGTGTAATGCCGCTCCTCGGGGAGTTCCCAGATGCCGGCGTCGCGCTGTTGCCAGGTATTGCACGCAAGATCCGCTATGTCCGCGAGCTGGCGGGACGTGGTGGGGTCCAGGACGTGCCCGGCCTCGACGTAGAGTCGCACAATGTCGAACAGGTCCCCGAAGACGCCCAGCTGAAGTTGGCCAGCTGCAGGGTTCCCGTCGACCACCGGGCCGATTCCTCGCCAGCCGGAAAGATCCGGGGTGCGTGTGCCCGCGGGGATCTCTCCGTTGAGGCGGGTGAAGACCTGCAGGTCCCTGCCCTGGGTGCGAAGGTTTTTGAGCATCCAGGACACCGCGGCGTGGACTTCCTCGCGCACTCCGGTCCGGACCAGCGCATGAAGGGTGTAGGCGGTGTCCCGCAGCCAGGTGTACCGGTAGTCCCAGTTCTTGCCGCCGGCCCTGCTCTCGGGTAGCGACGTGGTCGCGGCTGCGGCTATTGAACCGGAGGGGCTGTGGATCAGCAGCTTCAGGGCCAAGGCGCTCCGGAGCACCTGCTCGGCGTAGGGTCCGTCGTAGCTGAACTCCCTGGACCAGGTCTGCCAGTTGGAGATGGTTCGTTCAATACCGGCGTCCACTGATTGGGGATCGGGGAGTGGCAGGGGCTCGTCGTGGGTGGAGACGACAGCGATGAGGTGGCGTGAGCCGGGATCGGTGGTGAGGGCCCCGGAAATTGCCTGACCCTCGATGGTTACATCGCCCTCGTTGATGCCGCGGACGCCCAGCGCGGTGCCGTCGACCATCAACACTGCTCCGTGGTCGGTGGACTGGACCCAGGGTGAGGCGGTCTGGAAGCAGTTGCCGGGCCGGACTGCCCAGCGCATCGGCACGTTCCCGGTCAGGCCCTCGATTCGCCGGGCCAACTCGCCCCAGGGCAGTCGACCTGCCACGCCCGTGTTCAGGGAATCGGTGACCTGGACGGTGCCGGACCTGGTGGTGTAGATGGTGGCCAGGACGTTGGTGCCGTCCACATAAGCCCGTGTGGCGGTGAACGGTTCAGCCGGGCACAACTCCAGCGCGCCGCCGTCGTCGGCGTCCAGCAGCCGGGCGAACGCAGGGGTGGAGTCGAGGTCGGGGGTGGGGTACCAATCGATCGATCCATCGTGGGCGATCAGGGCAACCGTTCGCCCGTCGCCGATTGCTGCATAGGAACGCAGGTCAACGTAGCCGTCTCGGCGGTCGGCTAGCTCATTCGGATCAATCATCCAGTGGGCTAGTGGCCCTGATTTTTGTTGTACCGGGTCTTGTTGGCGCGGGTGTTCTCGTTATTGCCACGTCGATTTTTGAGCAGCTTGGAGGCAATGACGGGGACGAGGGTCCACAGGATTCTCTTCAGCAGCACGACATGTTCCTTATCTATTGGAGGACCGAGGGTTTCCACGGGAAACCTAAGTCTACTTATAGTTTGGCTTGAAGGAAACTGGGAATGGCCCGCATAGCGGCTAGCCGGTGTGCGTCACGAACTCCTTCAGCGCCGCCAACTGCGCCAACCGGCACTCAGGCTTTAGATACATCATGTGACCGGCCTCGTGATAGTGGTGCGTGAATCGGTCTTTCATCTGGTCCGTCAGATTCATGTGGGCGAACACGTATTCGGCCGCGAAATGCGGGGTGGCGCCGTCCTGGTAGCCGTAATCCACGTGGACGCGGAGGGAGGGGTTGTGCACCAGGAGCCGCTCAAGGGTGTGACTCACATCCACGGGTGCCCCCTCGAAGGTCTTGTAGCTCCACGGGTGTACCCGGGCAGTGAGGACTTCGTAGGGCAAGTCATTTTCGTAGCCAAGTTCGGCGCGCACGTAGTGGTTCATGGCTGCCGCGTACGGACCGGTGATGGCGCGGATGCTCGGGTCATCGGTCATGGTGGAGCTCTGCAGGCTGGCGGGCTGCGCCGTGAACCGCCCGTCAATCCGGCCAACCGCAAGCCCATCCGCCCGGAGCAGCTCCGCGGCAAACTCACCGTACTGCCACCGCAGGTTGGTGCGGCGGACAAAGTCCGCGTCGAGGGTGGTAATCGCGGCCAGTCGGGCGACGACGTCGTCGTACTCCTCAGCGCTGAGTCGGCTGCCCTGCGTCAGGGCGTACCCGTAGTCGCGGGCGGCAAAAGCTTCGGCTTCACTAACGACGTCGGCGAGGTCGCGCCCCGGGTGGCGGCCGTGGAAGTGGGCGATGGCCGCGTAGGTGGGGATGTGCAGGGCGTACGGGAGGTCACTGCCGGGAAAGAACCGCAGCGTCGACATGTTCAGCACCGTGGAGATGAGGCCCAGGCCGTTCACGGCCATGCCGTAGGCGTCGAACAGCCGGCCGGCGACGGCGACGGCGCGGAGGGTTCCGTAGGATTCGCCGACGAGGTACTTCGGTGCGAGCCAGCGGTTGTTGCGGGTGGTCCAGAGCCGGATGACCTCGGCCACCAGATCGCGGTCTTCGATGAACGCGTGGAACTCGTCCGACTTCTCGCCTTCGACGACGCGGGAGAAGCCGGTGTTGACGGGGTCGATCATGACCAGGTCGCTGTGTTCAAGGAGTGTCTCGGGGTTGTCCACCAGCCCGAACGGTGCGGGAGTCATGGCTCCGGTATCGCCGGAATCGACCCGGCGGGGGCCGAGTAAACCCAGGTGAAGCCAGATCGACGCCGAGCCGGGACCGCCGTTGAACGCGAAGGTGACCGGTCGAGTGGGAGTCTGGCCGCCGTCGTCGTCGGGCTCGGTGTCCTTGGTGTAGGCCACGATGAAGATTTCGGCCTTGGGCTTGAACCCGTCGGACTTCCCGTCCTTCGTTTCCTCCCGGCGCAGGACCAGTCGGCCGGTAGTGCTCGTGTACTTCAGGCCCGACGCTGTGGTGTGCTGCCGGATGGCGAAGTCGTCGGTGACTTCCTTGACTTCTTTGACCTTCTCGGAGGTTGCGGAGTCTTCGATAGTTTCTGCGGTGTCGTCAGCCATGACTAGAGCGTACAGGTAGTTCCCAGAGGCAACCACTCCGTGGTGTCCGCCGTCGTCGGCCATCCCGATGTCCAGGTTGGCCCCGCGTGTCCGGGTTGCTCACCAAGGGGCCGCCCCGAAGTGGCTACTTTGCTGCGTTTGGCGACGTCGGGACGCTCGACGGCGATTCGTCGTCTGCCCAGCCGGTCCGGAGCTGGGGGCGGGCAAAGAACAGGGCGGCGCCGAGTCCGATGAGGATCACCGTGGCCGGCAGGAAAAGGGACTGGCCCATGGCCGCCGCATATCCGGGCTGTAGTGCTTCGGAAAGCTGCTGTCCGGGCACGGCTTCGGCTCCGCCGTCGCCAATGTTGGCGGCCAAACGGGAGAGCATCATCGCCGCAATGGCAGAGCTCCCCAGGACGGCCCCCACCTGCCGGGTGGTGTTGTAAACGCCGGAGCCGGCGCCCGCGGAGGACCGAGGCAGGTTGCGGGTAGCCGTCAGGGAAACCGGAGCCCAGATGCCGGCACTCGCCAGGCCGAGCAACGAGATGGGGAGCAGCAACGCCCAGACGGGCATGTCGGGAGTCATGATGGCGCCTAGCCAGAACAGTGACACCGACATGGCCGAGAATCCGAAGACAGCCATGTATTTGGGGTTGCCGCGCTGGACCAGTCGCCCCACCAGCGGGGCGAGCGAGCCGGAGATGATCGCCATGGGGGTCAGCAGCAGGGCGCCTTCGGTGGGGGAAAAGCCGCGAACGTTTTGGGCGTACAACATCAGGGGGATAGCAACAGTGGTGATGGCGAAGCCCATCGCGAAGATCGAGGTGTTGCCGAGCGAGAAGTTGCGGTCCTTGAACAGCCCCAGCGGCACCAGGGGCTCCTTGCGGTTATAGCGCTGCCAGAGGATGAAGGTCGCGAGCAGGACGACGCCGGTGATGATCAGCGACCAGACCGAAATGGGTCCGGCGATGGTACCCCAGTCATAGGTCTCGCCCTCCTGAATACCAAACACCAGGCAGAACATACCCGCGGCGCTCAGGACCACGCCGAGGAAGTCGAAGCTGTGGCTGTTGGTCGGAAGTCGGGGGACCAGACGGTAGGCGAGGATTAGGCCGACGACGCCGACCGGTGCGTTGACGAAGAAGATCCACTCCCAGCCCAGCGAGTCGACCAGCAGGCCGCCAAGCACCGGGCCGATGAGGGTGGCGACGCCTGCCACGGATCCCCACAGTCCCATCGCAGCACCCCGGCGTTCCGGTGGGAAAATGCGGGTGATGACGGCCATGGTCTGGGGTGTCATCAGCGCCGCGCCGAGTCCTTGAAGGACCCGGGCCAGGATGAGCATCTCCACTGACCCGGCCATCCCGCACCACACGCTGGCCAGGGTGAACACCGTCAGGCCGGCGAGGTAGATTCGGCGAGGGCCGAACCGGTCGCCGAGGCGTCCGGTGATCAGCAGCGGGACGGCGAACGCCAGAAGGTAGGCGCTGTTGACCCAGACCACGCTGTCGAGGTCGGCTCCTAGTCCGTTCATGATTGCCGGGATGGCCACGGAGACGATGGTCGAGTCAACGAGAATCATGAAGAATCCGATGACCAGGGCCCAAAGTGCAGGCCAGGCGTTGATCTCGGTCTGCTCCTCGGCGGAGCGTTGTGCGGTCATTCTCCGAGGTTACTCCGGCTGCGGGCACCGATTTGCTACAGTACTTTTTGCGGGGCTTTAGCTCAGTTGGTAGAGCGTTTCGTTCGCAATGAAAAGGTCAGGGGTTCGATTCCCCTAAGCTCCACTCTGAAGGCCCTCTGACCTGCGGGAAACGTTGGGTGGGAGGGCCTCGTTTCTGTCCTGCGACGGCTCAACCACACGCTTTCAGATGTTCGGGATCAGCCTTGGGTGTTGCATTCCGTCCGTCTGGGCCTCAGCGACGGTGAGTGGTCCTCACATAGACATGTCCTCCGGACGGGATAGTGATGCGGTCCCAAACTTCTGGAGGACCGCGGTGAGGTTCGGCGACTGGGTTGCCTTGGCGATGTAGTGCTTTTCTGTGATTGCAGTTCCAGAGTGACCCAGCTGTGCGGCGGCTTGCTAGGAACTGTATTCCTGGTCAATGAGAGTGGCAACGGATTTCTGTTTGCTGGACTGGGCAGGAGTCCTGTGGCCGGCGATAGCGCTAGTCCTGACCGGCATAGCCATCAGCTTTCTGACCACAACATCCAAACGAGGAGCTGCCCCCAACTCACACTGATTTCCACCACGTACGAACGTCGCGGTGCGGGATCGATGAACGGTCGTCGTACCCGGAGGCGTGGTGATCCTTCTAGGTGGTGCTGTGGTCTCGCGCGTAGGGTGAGTGAATGATTACGGGCACGCAGGTGTTGTTGGCGGGGCCTCGTGGGCGGCGTTTGTGCCTGGAAGTGGCAATGGAGTTGGACCCGGAAATCAGATCCGCCGTTCACCCTCCACCACGTGGTGGTCGGACGAACGGCAGACCGAACAATGGTCCATTGACTGGCGATCAGCAGAGGACCCAGCACCGCTACAGAGGGAACCTGCGAAAGCCCTGTCGGCCTGGGCCCACGGTGCGCGAGCCGAGGAGTCCCGCGCGCAGAAGGAACGACCACAGGATCCTCACGCCAACTGGTCAGGAACATGGTGGTCCTTCCCGGAAGGAGCCCTGCAATCGTTCGGGCGCATACCGCTGGGATTAAACCTCATCGAGGACTCTCCCGGGTGGGAGCACGCCACGGCGCTCCCCGTGCGTGGTGCTGGCCGGACCTATGAGGTTCATACAGACGATGACTGGGTGTCGTTGTGCCGTGAGTACCCATTGGAGGTCACGGCGTCGCGGCGCCATGACTGGTTCCGGTGCACCGGGTATGACGGCAGGTGGGTGATCCCGGACTGGGAAAAGGTTGCAGAACAGTGGGACGCAGTTCACCTGACAGTCCTGGCATACCTGGGTTACGCCAACCGTGCGCTGCGAATCGATAAAGACACGTCGACGGTTATCGCGGGATGGAACCCCAACACGACGATATGGCTGACTGACGTCGCCCGCGAATGGGACGGTCCACGCCAGCACTGGCAACGATCCACCTCTCAGAACACCTGGACCAGAACCACACCCTGATCCAACTCGATCAAATCGGATCTGTCCTGATGGAAGACCTCCGGCTCAACCGTTCCACGCAACACCACCCGACCCCACGCACCGCAAACCCATCCTGATATAGACGTTGGTCGGCCATCAAACGCTGCGAAAACCACGCCATTCACCGCTGCGATTCACAACATGGGATTTTTGCGGTCGGGGGACGGCGAAAAAGTGTCGCGGTGAAGGACCGGCTTACGGACACAGGTTCGAGGCCGCTTCTGACAATATTGCGACATGCAGAAGTTCATGCGATCACTCGCGACAGACATTCTCAGCGCCATCGGTCCAGGGCGCCGGTTCGTGGCAATCGACGGCGTAGATGGCAGTGGCAAGACATCTTTCGCCGCAAACCTGGTATCGGAGATCCAGGATCGACCCGTGATCGTCATCCACGCCGACAACTTCCTCAACCCCTCGGCTGTCAGGCATTCGAAGGGACGCACTTCTCCCGAAGGATTTTGGGAAGATACCTACAACTACGCGGCCCTAAAGAATCAGGTGTTCGACCCCCTCGGGCCTAAGGGGGACGGCTGGTACTCGCCGGCCTCCTATGACCCAGCAATGGACCGAACGAAACAAGTGGACCCCATCCACGCACCATCGGAAGCGGTGGTCGTAGTAGAAGGAATGTTCCTGCACCGTGACGAACTCAACTCCTGCTGGGATGCTTCGGTATTCCTGGACGTTCCGTTCAAAGAAACTGCGACACGAATGGCAGTCCGAAATGGCAGCAGCCCCGACCCTGAGCACCCAAAGATGCGGAGGTACGTCGGAGGACAACGCCTCTACTTCGCCGCCGCCCGACCTTGGGAACAGGCCACGTTCCTGGTGGATAACTCGGATTTCTCCTCACCCAAAGTAATCTGTCCCGGCGAGATCTCGACCGTCCGGTAAAGGATCGGCTTACGGGCATAGTACAAATCCGTACACGGGAATGTTGTGCCTAAAAGGCTAGACGGGCTGAATGAATGGGTTGTTGCATGAGACATAGAGTGGAGGATGCGCCTGACCCGAAGCCCTAACCGGCCGCCCCTTAAGCAATGGTTGTCTGTCGTCCTAATTTCTCTCTTGTCATCAGGCCTTTGGTTCGGGTGGTTCGGCTGGGATTCCGAGTACCAGTTCGATTCGGCGACCGGTGAAATGGCTGGCCCTTATGAGGTATGGCAAGGAGTGGGCGCGCTCGTGTGTGGCGTGGTGGTGGTAGGGCTCGCCTACAGAATGTTGCATTTCGCCGTGGCATTACTGGTGATTCCTGCCTCCTTCACGCTTGCATGGATCAGCACTGCATCTGCCATGGATTTGACCGGCCTGTGGGTGGTCGGAGCGATACTTGTCGCCTTCGGCACTACTTTCGGCACAGTCGTCATGCTTGGTGCCGCCACAGCAGTCGAAGCTTTATGCATTAATCGACGGACTTCCCGGTCTTGTGGCGGGGGGTAAAGCAGTTGTTGCGGTGGGGGATCGATGCTTAAGGGCGCCGTTGCACAGCGTGATGTGTAGGGATTCATCCGCGTAATGAACAGTAGTCGCGGTACCAGGGCCATTATCGATCGAAGGATCCGAGTAGAGCTAGGTGGCGTCCCGATGCGGCTGGTCCTTCTTTGTAGAGGTCCCCAGTAGGAGGATCAGCGAGAGGATGCTCATGCCGTAGAGAATATTGCTCCAAGGAGCGTGGTCTCCGCCCGAGGTGGCGAACGCGTCAGCGATGCTCATTCCAGGATTAAAAGAGGCGAAGAAGTAGGTAGGCATCCCGAGCATGACGATGATCAAGAAGAACCGGGTAATCATCCACGGCAAATCAGGGTATTTGACGATAGCGAAGGCACCGACGATAAGCGCGAGGATCGGACCGATAAGTGCCCATGCATAAACCGGAGCTTCCACTAGCTGTTCGTTTGCAGACGACATGGCAGTCTTGATCTCTTGGAGGCTCATACCGGGAACGGCGGCCATGGGGTTCCACACGAGAATCTGTAAAGCACCGATCAGCGCGTACGCTGCGGTGATCAATACGCCGACCGCGACGATCGGAACAATATAACGTTGTTGCTCATCTAAGACGGTCCCCATTCAACCATGCTAAGCGCAGTAACAGAGAGATAGGGGATGGTCCTCGGTCGAGAAGTGACGGTCGGTGCTGATTGACTCGATTCGTGTTGAAGCAAGGGATCCACTAGCGATTTTTTGTTTGAATCCCTGGTATGGCAGAGGGGCTTATCAATACCCCAAGAGTGGAAGGAAAAGCCCTGTGAACGGGATGATGCCGATCCCCAGAAAGATAAAGCTGACGGCGCAGAGCGCCAGCATTTTCGCTCGCTTACCATGGAGGAGCGATTCACCGTCCTGTTTCGGATTTGATATGAACCAGCTCGCTCCAACAACGAGGAGAATCAGGCCTAGCAGTCCGGTTCCGAACATCCCCAGGACGGCAAAAAGTAGGACAGGGTCGTAAGCCACGTATCGTCAAGCCCTCTCATGGGATACCCCATGGCACCCGAAGTTCACCCAGCCTTGAAATGGGAAAGTAATACTGAACCCTATTTCATCAAAATCCCACCTGCTTGGTTGCTTGTCGCGGTAAGGGATCGGTGTATTCAAGCGGTCGTCGCAACGGTAGGGGTTTCTGGTTCGAATAGTAGTTGTTGCATGGCGTATGCGGGCGTGATTCCGTCGAGGGTTTTACGCGGCCGGTCATTGAGTTCGGTAGATGATTCAGGAGAACCCGTCTTACCGACGCCACGGAGCCCGAGAGCGCCATCCCACGGTTGTGCAGACCATGTGCTGCGCGCGGGACCATCACTGAAAAGGTATCTACCTCGGCGGATCTTCCTCCCATGGCGGGAGGCTTCAATCCAGATCCGGGGCGTACTGGTTCAGGGCGCGGTCCATATCCGAAACTATGGAGGTAAATCGCGAAAAAGCGATAGTCTGAAATACTTAGCAATCCCGAAAGGATTGAATCTATCTCGTGTCAATCGCGCTTGTGCCCGTGGTTATCGCCCATGTGGTTCGCAGGTCGGTCCATCCAAGCTGGCCTCTCGCCGAAAACTTTAGGCCGAGGGGTTGAGAAATCTGCAGCCTCTCGCGAGTCGTAAGTTTGCACCGTCCTTGAACGCCGGCGGCTCTGAACAAGTGCGCGGCACAGAATCACGACCCCAACGATTGCAATGCACCCGCCTCCGGCAAGAAGTATCCAAGTCGACGGAGCAAGCCCACCGTCACTGGCTATTGCCCTGGAATACCCCGTGACGCCTGGAGCTAACAGCAGGAGTCCAGTGATTAGTAGGACTCCACCAATAATGAAAAGTTTGCCCTGCACCATCGCGACGCTCCCCCTATTCTCATTCTCAGCGTAACAGCCCCATTTACGGGCCAGCAGTTATACCAAATTGGTTCGGTCGATGAGTAGATCAGCACTATCCGAAGGCCGTCGCGCTCATGAGTTGCAGGGGGAAGTCTTCTGAACTGCGGACCGGACGGGGTTCTGCCCAGGCTAGGAGGGAACTATCACCGCAATCGCACCGCGTCAATCCTCTTGGAGCGATAACGCCGAAAGACGTTGATAACTATGCTTTGACTAGGGTTTTGTAGTGCCGATAGTTTACCTTTCGTTAGGTGGAGGGCCGCACTAGGACGCCGCGGACCGGCATGGCGTGCCGGTAGCGCGGTAGAGGAACGTCGCCATGGCGACTCGATAATGCGTTGCAGGGTCCGATAGGTGGTACGGGGCACTCAAGGGCGCTGCCTCCGACAGGCATGGGCTGCAACACGTCAGCGTTTGCAGGCCTTAAAGGATGGGGTTTGTAACAACCTTTGACGTGGCGCTGCCTGATGAGCATGGGTTGACGCTGCAGGCGCTGAAGGATCGTGTGCACCGCGCCCGTCGGAGAGCCTGGCGAACGGTCAACATCGAGCTGATCGAGTTGCACTGTGGGATTGGTCGCGACATCCTTGCGCGTCAGAACCTGGACGGATGGGGGAGTAAAATCGTTGCCCGGCTTGCCGAGGACCTCCGGCAGAGTTTCCCGACATGACAGGTTTCTCGCCCCGGAACCTGCGGTACATCGCCGCCTCCGCCAGGCGGCCGCCGGGGGAGTCAATGGCGCCACAGCCTGTGGCGCAATCGCCCTGGGGCCACATCCGTACGATCCTCGACAGGAACTTTAGCGCCAAGACCCGTAGCTGGTACGCATCGGCCGCGGGGCGAGTATGGCTGGTCCAGGAATGTCCTGGCGAACATGATCATGAACCAGTCCATGGAACGCATCGGAACCGCGCCGTCCAACTTCACGCGCAGCCTGCCCGCCCCGGACTCCGAGCTGGCGCAGCAGACAGCCAAGGACCCGTACGCCTTCGAGTTCCTCGGCCTCTCCGGCGAGTCGCCGAGCGCGACCTTAAGCAAGCCCTCATGGACCGCATCGTCGACACCCTCCGCGAGCTCGGACCCGGGTTCGCGTTCGTCGGCCGGCAGGTCCACTTCAAAGTCGGCGGGGACGACTTCCATCTCGACCTGCTGTTCTTCCACGTCGAGCAGCTGCGCTACTCCGTCATCGAACTCAAGACCGGCAAGTTCCAACCCGAATACGCCGGCAAGCTCAACTTCTAAGTCGCTCCGGTCGACGACAAGCTCCGCCGGGCAGCCCACAACGACACGGTCGGGATCCTGATTTGCGGCAGCAAGAAAGACCATCGTCCGGCACGCACTCGGCCGCACCAACTCACCGACGGCGGTGATGACCTACACATACAAGAATCTGCCGGCCGCGGAGCGGCGCACCCTGCTGGCGGCCGACGAGCTCACCGCAGCCTTCGACCAGATCGACGCCAACGGAGCCGATTAATGGCGTTCACCAATATAGGTTGCCTCATATCAATGATCGGTGGCCCCACTCCCCTGAGGTCTTGCCTACGGCGCAAGTGATAGGTATGGCTGCATGTCTGCGAATACTGCCGGTCATCCCGTGGCAATTGCGGGTTGCTCCGCAGCGTCGAAGGCCAGGGCCGCCGCTTTCGGGGTGGACGGCGGCCCTGCAGGCGGGTAGCTAGACCTGAAGGTCTTTCCGGGATTCCTTGGCGGCGGTTACGACTGCTTCCGCGGTGATACCGAATTCTTGGAACAGTCGTTTGTAGTCCGCTGAGGCGCCGGAGTGCTCGAGACTGATGGAGCGGCCGGCGTCACCGACGAATTCCTTCCAACCCAAGGCAAGTCCGGCTTCAACCCCGCGCCTTACTGCAGCCGGAAGCGCCGCCTGTCCAACGCCGTAACTCGCATACCGGTGCGGGCATATCGCGCTTGAGCTGCCGAAGCCGTCACGACACGAAACGTCCGGCCACAGCACTCAAAAGACGTAGAGACAGGGCCCGGGATGGCCGGAGCCTAATTCAGTCCTGGTTAGTTGGAGTCCTGGCGGGGTGCCATTGGCAGTGATCGACGCGGCTGCCCCCTGTCCTTGGCTCAGGACGAAACTTATCCCCTCAATTCGGCGGCGGCGAAGGAGACAGCGAAGCGTTCGCACCAGATACTGACCGAGCTATAGGCGGCCAGATCTACCCCGGACGGGATGGCGTAGTTGTGGTTGCCTTTGTTGGCTTTGAGAGCACCCAGGTCAAGGTAGGCACCGTCGTCAAAGACATGCCACCCGTCAACTCCCTCGATTACGGGGGCGTCGGTAAGCCACACCCGAAGGTCCGGGCCGTCGGAGGTGTCCAGGCCTTCGAACCTCAGGATCTGGCTCCCGTCGGCGAGTTCAATGATCTTCGCGGTACCGGTGCTGGCATGTTCGTGACTGATCAGGTCACCCGTAAGAAGTTCACGAGGAGCGATCGGGGAGGGCTCAACCGATGGCTGGGAGGGCTCAACCGATGGCTGCCCGGATTGGGCGGGCGCAGAGGTGAAAGTCTCCGTAACGGAAGGAATGTCCTCGGTCACGGTTGAACTTGTGAATATCCGCCACGGCTGGAACAGATACAACCCGACGGCAACAACCGCGAAGGCCAACAGGACCACAATCGGAACAACAATGCGTCTGTTCATGCCTTTCCAACGATCGTGTCGATGCCCAAGTTCCGGTTAGAACCGGGCATGGCCACGGTCTTGGTGCTCAGGACTGGCCAGCTGGGGCATCGATCGTGGCACTTGGCAGAAACCAGTCGATTCGGGTGGTCTCACGCACGGCCTCGAGGGGAATCAGTAAACACTATCCGGACGTCCAAGGGCGCTTTTCTTGACACCAGCGCGCGTCAATGGAATTATCTCGTGCATTCACTGTAAACGTTTACAACACTCGAGGGAGAGCGTTGGTCCGGGTCACTATCACGCAGGTTGCCGTACATGCCGGTGTGTCCGTTGCGTCTGCTTCACGGGCGTTGAACGGTCAAATCGCGAGCGCCAAGACCATAGCCAAGGTGCAGCAAGCCGCCGAAGAACTCGGGTATGTTGCCGACGCGACGGCGCAGTCGCTGAAGCTGGGTCGCACGAACCAGCTCGCCTACGCTGTCGCCGACATCGGCAACCCCGTCTACGTCGAGATGATGACCGCGATCGAACGCGTCGTCTCCGCTTCCGGCTACCGGCTGGTGCTGTCATCGACGGGCACGTCCTCCTCATCCGTCGACGTGGTGCGGGACCTCGGCAGAGGATATGTCGACGGCATGATCCTCTCGCCACTACGCGTCACGGATGAACTCCTCGCGGCACTCGCATTAACACCGACGCCGGTCGTCGTCCTCGGACGGTTGCCTGACAGCGCCAAATTGGACACCGTGCGCGCCGATTCGATCACAGCTATGCGCCTTCTCGTAGACCACCTCGTCGAGGAGGGTCGGGGGGATGTCGTGTTCGTGAACGGTCCCAGCGACACCACCCCGGGCGCCCTCCGTCGCGATGGGTTTGCTGCTGCGGTCGCTGCGCACCCGGCCATCTCGGCGCGCAGCGTCGGCGCGGACGACTTCACTATCGCGGCGGGCTACGCCGCAGCGCTCCGGGTCCTACAGGAACGCCCGCGTCCTGACGCTATCGTCGCGGCGAATGACCTGATCGGCATCGGCTCAATCCAAGCAGCTACAGACCTCGGGCTGACCGTCCCCGGCGATATTGCGATCACCGGCGTCGACAACACCGAACTAGCAGGAGTTATTCGCCCAGGCCTCACCAGCGTCGACCTCGGCGCAGAAGAACGTGGTCGCGTCGCGGCGCAGTTGCTGCTCGCGCGGATCGTGGAACCGAATCGTCCAGCACATACAGTTACCGTCGCACCTTCGCTGGTCGTCCGCGGATCATCCCTCGCGCGCAGTCAGGACCCCGCCGCATCACCTCCCAGCCACCGCACCGAAGCCATTGATCTCAACGACGAGAGGGCCGCCCGATGAGCACTAGCGCCACAAAGGCCCCGCGCGAGGTGAAGAAGACACCGCGCGCAGTGAACCGGGTCGGTTACCGCGCTCGCGCGCAACGTCGAGAAGCCATCGGCCTGGTGATTCCGGCACTCCTTCCAATCATCATCTTCTCCGTCATCCCGCTGGTGAGCGGTGTAGCTCTCGGCTTCACCGATGCCACGCTGAGGCGGAATGCCGAGATCAACTTCATCGGTTTCGGAAACTTCATCGAACTCCTCGGCGATCACCGCTTCTGGGGATCGTTTGGAATCGGCATTGTCTGGGCAGGGTCGGTCGCGCTCCTCACCCTTATCTGCGCGATGGGCCTGGCCCTCCTGCTAAACAGCGATTTGCGCCTGAAGGGTCTCACCAGGGTGCTGGCCCTGATCCCTTGGGCGATGCCGCCGGTGGTCATTGCGATCGTGTGGCGAATGATCTACAACCCCAATTCGGGTCCACTCAACGGAGTGCTCGAATCGGTCGGCATCCCGGGCGTCAACTGGCTCGGTGACTTCTCGACCGCACTACCTGCGGTAATCGTCGTCGGTGTCTGGGCGGGCATCCCGCAGACGACCGTGCTACTGCTGGCGGGTATGCAGTCGGTCTCATCCGAGCAGCATGAGGCTGCGGCGGTCGACGGCGCCGGAGCGTTCCGCCGGTTCTGGCACATCACCCTCCCCTCCCTACGCCCAATCATTTTCGCGGTAACCGCCCTCGACTTCATCTGGCAGTTCAACTCCTTTGGCCTCATCTATGTCCTCACCGAGGGCGGTCCCGGAGGTCGCACGATGATTCCACCTCTGTTCACCTATCTGGAGGCCTTTCGTAACCGTGAAATCGGATATGCCTCGGCGATGGGTGACGTACTCGTGATCGCGATCATGTTGATCCTGTCGCTGTACCTCGTCAACCAGTTCCGCCAGACGAAGGGAGCACGGTCGTGAATTTCAAGCGTCCCTGGTACGCGACGGTGCTGATGTACACCGCGCTGACGGCGTTTCTCCTCTTTCTCGGCTTCCCGCTGCTGTGGCTGCTGTCCGCCTCGTTCAAGTCGTCGGCGGAACTGAATTCGCTCGCCGTCAACCTCTTGCCGGCCGTATGGGACTTCAGCAATTACGGTTCCGCTTTGGAGCGCCAGAACCTCCTGCCAGCGGCTGGCAACTCCTTGATGGTGTCGCTTGCAACGATGATAATCACGGTGCTGCTGTCGATGCCGATGGCTTACGCCCTCGCTCGCCTCAAGGGGCGGCTGCGTGCGGCGGGCACAATCTGGATCCTCACCAGCCAGGTTTTCCCATCCATCCTCATCATCATCCCGTTGTTTCTGGTGCTGCGTTCGATCGGCCTCAATGACACTTTGCTGGGTCTGATCCTGGTGTATGTCACCTTCACCTTGCCCTTCACCCTGTGGATGTTGCAGGGCTACGTTGCGGCGATCCCGGTCGAACTTGAGGAAGCCGGTGAAATGGATGGGGCCTCCCGGATCACGATCCTGCGGACGATCATCCTCCCACTGCTGGCACCGGGGCTTGTTGCGACGGCCATGTTCACCTTCGTCTCGGCCTGGAATGAGTTTTTCCTGGCGCTCGTCCTATTGCAGAGTCCGGAGCTCTATACGCTCCCAATCGCCCTGCGTTCGTTCCTGGGAGCCGAAGGACAGACGCAGCTCGGTCCACTGGCCGCCGGGGCGATCCTCGCGACGATTCCGTCGCTCATCATTTTCACCATACTGCAGAAGAAGCTAACCGGCGGAATGCTCGCCGGTGCAGTCAAAGGCTGACCCTGCCCATTAGAGAATCACCAGACGCATCACAACTAGAAAGGTGAGCAGCATGAAGAAAATCCGAGGCATAGGCGCCGTCGCATTCGTGGGCGTGGCAGCCCTCGCCCTGAGCGGTTGCCAGCAAGGCAGTGCAAGCAATGGATCGGACAGCGATGAAGGTGGGGCTGTCACCCTCCAGTTCCAGTCGCTGTCCGACCAGCCAGCGACTCAGGACGCCGTGAAGGCGATAGTCGACGAGTGGAATGGGGAGAACGAAGATGTCCAGGTCGAGATCGTTCAGGCCGGTTGGGATGGGACGTTCGACAAGCTCATCACCCAGTTCACCGGCGGAACGGCGCCAGACATCATTCACTACGAGGCGAGCTCCATAGTCTCCTTCGCGTCCGACGGCTACCTTGCCGATCTGACCGACCACATCGACGACGATCTGAAGGCCGACATCTCAGAGGGCATCTGGGATTCCGTTACCCAGGACGGCGAGATTATCGCGTACCCGTCGACACTGCAGTCATACATGGTCTTCGCCAACGCCGACCTTCTCGAGGCCGCGGGTGTGGAGATGCCTAGCGGCGACACCATGACGTGGGAGGAACTGCGGGAGATCGCCCAAGCGACGACCACGGGCGGCAACTACGGCCTCGGATGGGGTCTTGGATCGCCGACGGCGACGATGATGAGTCTCTCGCTCGGCTTCGACGGCGGCTACTTCGAGGGCGAAGGCACCGATGCATCTATCGAGGTCGGTGACGCCGAGCTCGCTGTACCGGAGCTCATCCATGAGATGACCTACACCGACGAATCAGTCGAGCCCACGTCCCTAACCCAGTCCGGATCGGAGGTGCTGGCGTCGTTCTACGGCGGTAAGGTGGCGATGACCGTGCAGGGCTCGTTCCAGGCCACGAACATCGCCAACGACGCCCCGGAGGGTCTTAACTGGGTCGCGTTGCCTCCGCTTGAGGGTTCAGCCGGTGCCATCCAGGCCGCGAATCCGCAGACCTATTCGGTGAATATCGATTCGGAGTATGTGGAGGAGTCGGCCGAGTTCCTCAACTTTTTCACAAGCGGCGAGAACCTGGCTCAGATTGCCTACGCCGATGCGCTCATCCCGTCGTCCGACTCGGCCCGGGCCGAGGTTGAAACGCTGGCAGCGGACAACCCCGCCTGGACCCAGGTGCTGGCATCCGGAGACGGCCTCGAGGGACCCCCGTTCCTCAAGGTGGAGAAGTACACGGAGTGGAAGGACACCATCGCCACGCCCGCCTTCCAGCAGTACCTGGCCGACCAGATCACCCGCGAAGAGCTGGCCACCCAGCTGACCGACGGCTGGACTGACATCGCCGACTGATGATGCGCGGGGGTGAGCCACCGGTTCACCCCCGCCACGTCGTCGCTATCAGAGGCAATCAAGGAGAGAGAATGAACGTGTTACAGGATCGAGTGGCCGGGGTACTCGCGGGCGCGGCCGTGGGAGACGCGCTGGGTGGTGCGACGGAGGGCTGGACCCCCGAACAGATCGAGGAGCGACACGGCGGCCGGGTCGAGGGCATCGTTGGTCCCTTCCTCGCCGACTGGAGGACCGCGCGACCGATCGCGCCGTACCACAAGGGTGATGGGCATATCACTGACGACACCCTCATGACCCACGCACTCGTAGAGGTGTACGCCAAACGGCGCCGTCACCTCGACGCCTACGACGTCGCGGGCGATCTGGTACCGCTGATGATCGGTGAGCGTCGATGGGTTCCCGAGCTCGAGGATCAGGCCCTCATCCTGCAGCGCGTCTTTCTCGCCGAGAAGTGGATCGTTGCGAAACTGCACTACGGCCACGCCGACCCCCGCGAGGCGGGCGTTGGCAACATCGTCAACTGTGGCGCCACCATGTACATGGCTCCCGTCGGGCTCGTGCACATTGGCGACCCGCGCAGCGCATACGCGGAGGCCATCGACATCGCCGGAGCGCACCAGTCATCTTACGGACGCGAGGCCGCAGGTGTGTTCGCAGCAGCTGTGGCAGCATCCGCGGCCCCCGGTGCGACCGTCGCCGAGGTGAGGGAAGCTGTGCTGTCTGTCGCTCACGACGGAACCGCCGCAGCGATCCGCGCCGTGTTTGATGCGGTAGACGCCTTCATTGCAGACGGAGGATCGGATGATCCGCGCGACCTCGCACGGATTGTGCGTGCCGCTGTTGCGCCATTCGACACGGTGGGTGACCAGTACCGTGCCCCGGCGATGGATGCACGTCTACCCTCACGTACCAAGTCAATCGAAGAGCTGCCCGTCGCTCTCGGTTTCGTTGTCGCCCGAGACGGCGACCTTCGTGCAGCGGTGCTCGACGCCGTCAACTACGGCCGTGACTCCGACTCAATCGCGACCATGGCCGGCGCCATCTGCGGTGGCCTCCACGGCATCGGCGCCGTGCCCACCGACTGGGTCGCGGATGTCACCACCGCCAGCCGCCTGGATCTCGACGGAGTGGTGGCTTCGATGACGGAAGTGGTGCGCGATGTCGCGCGGGCAGATGCCGACCGCGCCGCACAGCGGGCTGCGGCGTTGGAATCCTTGCTCGGCCCGGACAACGCGGCGTGAGACTGACCTGGGCGCAGCCGGAGGACCTAGTCGCGGCTGAGCTCGTCGCTCTTCGGGAACAGGGTGTCGCGGAGAACGACATCGCTCCGATCGAGCAGCGATGGGTGAAGGCCGGGGGGTCGACTCGACTTGCGCCATCGGGGGCGAGTAACGAAGCCGCTCCACCAGAGGTGCGAGCCTTTGCCCGGACGGTGCTCGATGAGCTGCAGACCCTGCAGGCGCCGAGTGCCAAAGAACCGGACGAATGGGTCGATATCGCCGCGCTACTCCCGCCGGTCGTGCCGGTCCCGAGCGCATCCGTGGCGTTCGCGCGGGTGCACGGAGCGTGGCTGGGCCGCTCGGCGGGATGCCTGCTGGGTAAGCCCGTGGAGAAGATCCCCCGCGAAGGCATTGAGGAGATCGCACGAGCAACCGGGAACTGGCCGATCCAGACCTATTTCACCGCAGTGGGGCTCCCCGGAAATACCGCGGAGCGCTGGCCATGGAACCGCCGCTCCGCGCCGACATCGCTCGTGGAGAACATCGACGGGATGCCCGAAGACGACGACCTGAACTTCCCCATCCTTATGCTTGATCTGGTTGAGGCTCACGGCCAGAACCTGACGACCGAGCACATCGCGGGGGCGTGGCTGGCGGCACTGCCCGCAGGCAGGGTCTTCACCGCCGAACGCGCGGCTTACCGGAACCTCCTCGACGCTCGGACTGTGCCGGACACCGCACGGCATCACAATCCGTTTCGCGAATGGATTGGTGCTCTCATCCGGGCCGACGTGCACGGCTGGGTGCATCCCGGAGATGTGCGCGCCGCCGCTGCATCGGCTTGGACCGACGCGCGGCTCAGCCATTCCCGCAACGGTATCTACGGCGAGATGTGGGCCGCTGCGCTGTGTTCCGCATCGCTCACCGAGGCCTCCGCCGATCACGTGCTGGATGCTGCCGATACGGTTGTGCCACCAGCATCGCGTCTCGCCGCCGCGGTGCATGTCGGCCGGAAGACCGGCCGCACCCTCGCCAACGGTTCGCTGACCGTCGATGCGGCACTCAATGCACTCCATACGGAGTTCAAGGGCATGCACTGGGTGCACACCCTCAACAACGCCGCGCTCACGGCGTGCGCCATCCAGGCCTACGGCGACGACTTCGGTGCCGCCATCTCGCTCGCCGTCGCAGGCGGATGGGACACCGACTCGGTCGGCGCGACCGTCGGTTCAGTCGTCGGCGGGCTGATCGGGGCCGATGCAATAGGTGAGGCCTGGACCGCGCCGCTCAAGGACCGCATAGCTACCTCTCTCCCCGGTGATGCGGAGCGATCCATTCGTCAGCTCGCTGAGCGTACCTACCAGTTGTCGAAGGGAACATCATGAGCGTCGTCATCGTCGGCAGCATCAACCAGGACATCGTCGCGCGCGTCAACCGGATCCCCCGGCCGGGGGAGACCGTCCTCGCATCAACACTGGTGCGCACCGGCGGCGGTAAGGGTGCCAACCAGGCGGTAGCCGCCCGCCGCGCGGGCGGCGCATCCGTCGCTTTCGTCGGCGCCGTCGGCACGGACCCTGACGGAGAGATGCTCCGAGAGGCCCTCCTCGCAGACGATATTGACGTCTCCGGCCTGTCACAGGTCGACGGGCCCAGCGGTACGGCACTGATTTCAGTCGACGCGGCAGCAGAGAACACCATCGTCGTCGTGCCCGGTGCAAATGCTGTGCCTACTTCCCTCACTACGGCGCAACGCGGCCTCGTGAACGCCGCGAACGTCGTGTTGACGCAGCTGGAAGTTCCGACCGCGATCGTGCTGGATGCCGCGTCCGTTCGTAACAACCAGGCCTGGCACCTTCTGAATGCAGCACCGTCAGCGCCGTTCGTCACCGACGGTGCTGCACTGCTGCTGTCGGTTGACGTGCTGATCGTGAACGAGCACGAGGCCCTCGACGCCGCCGGAGTAGGTGACCTCGACACCGCTGTCACGGCACTCGCGTCGCGAGTGCGCGCACTCGTTGTGACGCTCGGCCGACACGGCTCGCTCGTTGTCTGCGGGGACGAACGGGCGGACGTGCCCGCATTCGCCGCTGACCCTATCGACACGACCGGTGCTGGCGACACTTTTTGCGGAGTGTTCGCCGCGACCCTCGACGCCTCTGGCCGTTCACCGGGGACCGTGGACATCCCCCTGCTCCTGCAAGCCGCTCGCGCAGGAGCGGCTGCCGCAGCGCTTGCTGTTGCCCGATCCGGAGCTCAGGACGCGGTACCGACGGCGAGCGAAGTGGCAGCCTTTATCGAAAGGACAAACGCATGAGCGGCGGTTTCGACCCATTGCATCCCCGCGAACTTGATCTGCCCAGTCGGGTGCCGCTGGAGACGGACCTGTTGAGCGGAGACGCAGCGATTGCGCTCGACGACGCGAAGATACTCGCCGCCCCGGCCGATTCAGTAAATCTGGCTCGGTGGCGCACTCAGCTCACTGCGTGGCGAGACGGAGCGCGGGAGCGGCACGGCGAGCCCACCCGGTACGACGACGACGCCTCAGCTTGGGCGAGCCGGTGTTTCACAGTGGCGCAGGTCTGGCTGTGGGACGAATTGTTCTTCGACTTCGAGTCGCAGCGGTTCACGCCCGAGCGTTTCCTGGCCGACGGCCGCGATCGGTTCGGGGGCCTTGATGGCATGGTTTTGTGGCACGCGTATCCCGTTATCGGCATCGATGACCGCAACCAGTGGGATTTCTACAATGTGTCCGGTCTTGCCGAAGCAGCCGCGGTCTTGCGCGCTGCGGGTGTGGCTGTGTTCCTGGACTACAACCCCTGGGACACGGGAACGCGCCGAGCTGGCGACGACGCGCATGAGCTCGCAGACGCAGTACGCCGCCTGGGCGCGGACGGCGTCTTCCTCGACACGCTGAAGAAGGCGGACCCAGCGCTTGTCGCGGCCCTGGATGCAGCGCGCCCCGGCATCGGGCTTGAGGGTGAGTCGAAGCTCGCGACCGAGCGAATCGCCGACCACACGCTGTCCTGGGCCCAGTGGTTCGCCGACTCCGAGACTCCGGGCGTCCTTCGCGCGCGATGGTTTGAGCGCCGCCACATGCAGCACCACATCCGTCGGTGGCACCGGGACCATGCCGTGGAGCTACGCTCGGCCTGGCTCAACGGTGTCGGAATCATGGTCTGGGAGGTCGTTTTTGGGGCGTGGGTCGGGTGGAATGACCGGGATGCTGCGACGTTGCGCCGTATGCTTCCTGTCCAGCGGGGATTCCATCGCTGGCTCGTCGAGGGCGAGTGGACGCCGCTGACGGTTGTCGACGGCCCGATAGTTGGGTCGACCTTCGAACTCGACGGTGTGACGCTGCTGCTCCTGGCGAACACGTCGGCCGCGGATACCGAGTATCGTTTGGCCGGCCGCGGCTGGTTGGCGCTGCACACCGGTGACACCGCCGACACGATCACCGTGCCCCCGAGGGGAATAGCCGCCGCGCTGCAAATCAGCGCTGATGCCGGGGTCCCCAAAGAGCTCGCCACCGTCCGCTCCGCTCTCAGCGGCGAAACCGGGGAGCGTGACGCGTCCTTCCGGCACCGCACCGCGCGACGCATGAGCGCACCTCGCTGGAATGGTCCGGTTACACCGGCATCCGTGCCCACTGTCACGGTTCCTGCCGGCGAGCACACGCTGACCGTTCGGTTCCGGATGCGAGAGACGGGAATGTACAACGGCGCACCCTACGTCGACGAGTGGAAGCCTCTTCCTCCTCGACTCCACGACCCTCGCACGCTGGAACGCTCCGTCGTCGTCGCGCTTCCGGTGCAGGTCGCTGTGGCTGAGGTGAGTGAGGCAGAATATGCCAGCTTCCTCGATGCGATCGGCGAGCATGCTACTGCTCGGGACCCCGAGCGTCCCGTCACCAATGTGACGTTTTCACGGGCCCGCGAATACGCAGCCTGGGCTGGTGGGCGTCTCCCCTCCGAAGACGAGTGGCAGCTGGCTGCCACTCAGGTGGGCTTTCTCCGCCGGACTCCTGAAGTATGGAACTGGACCGAGTCTGAGCACTCCGATGGCCGTACCCGCTTCGTCATGCTCAAGGGTGGGAGCGCCCACCGCAGCGAGGGCTCGGACTGGTACTTCGACGGCGGGGTCCAGCATCCGGAGTTCAGTGCGAAGCTCCTTCTGGCAGGGCTTGGCCAGGATGCTTCCAACTCCATTGGCTTCCGCATCTGCACCGATCAGGTGGCCGACGGCGAAGCCGCAGGCCAGGAGGGAACTCGATGAGCCCTCTTAACGGCTTGCGAATCGTGGATGCCTCCACGCTCTTTGCCGGTCCGATGGCAGCGATGCACCTGGGCGATATGGGTGCCGACGTCGTCAAGATCGAGCATCCGAACAGGCCGGATCCAGCACGCGGTCATGGACCGAGTAAGGACGGGCAAAACCTGTGGTGGAAGACGCTGGGCCGCAACAAGCGCACTGTGGCAATCGACCTGCATACGGCGGGCGGGCGTGACGCTTTTCTGCGCCTCGCTCGGACCGCGGACGTCGTGATCGAGAACTTCCGTCCCGGCACGCTCGAGCGCTGGGGGCTGGATTACGCCACGCTGTCTGCGGATAATCCGGGGCTTGTCCTGGCCCGCGTCACCGGGTTCGGGCAGATCGGTCCGTACAAGAGCAGGCCGGGGTTCGGGACCCTCGCTGAGGCGATGAGCGGATTCGCATCGTCCACCGGGGAACCGGACGGGCCGCCGACGCTTCCACCGTTTGGGCTCGCGGATGGCGTCGCTTCCCTCGCGACCGCTTATGCGATCATGGTCGCCCTTCACGCCCGTGATCGCGACGGCAAAGGCCAGGAGGTCGACGTCGCAATCATCGAACCGATCCTCGCGATGCTCGGCCCGCAGATCACGCGGTGGGATCAATTGGGAACCGCGCAACCGCGCACGGGAAATCGCTCAGTGAACAACGCGCCGCGCAACGCGTATCGAACCAAGGACGGGTCATGGGTCGCTGTGTCGACAAGTGCGCAGTCAATCGCTGAGCGCGTCGTAGCTCTCGTCGGCCGACCCGAACTCGCCGACGAGGCGTGGTTCGCCGCCGGCGCGACCCGTGCCGAGCACGCCGACATTCTCGATGACGCCGTCGGCTCATGGATCGCCCGGCACTCGCGAGACGAGGTCATCGCTGCGTTCGAGACCGCAGAGGCCGCGGTGGCTCCTATCTACGACCCCTCCGAGATCGTTGCCGATCCGCAGTTCAACGCCCTCGGAACGATCCACCGCATCAACGACGCCGACCTCGGCGATATGGCCATGCAGGGACCGCTGTTTCGGATGTCTCGAGACGAAGCGACGATTGCATTTACAGGGAGGGCTCATGGCGCCGATACGGAGGCTGTGCTGACCGAGCTGGGTTACACCGCCAGCGAACTCACGGCGCTGCGCGAGGACGGAAGCATCCGATGAGCCAACCAATCATTGTCGCGCTCTACGCGCCGGCCGACAGACCCGAACGGTTCGGCAAGGCGCTGCGCGCGGGAGCGGATGCGGTCATTGTCGACCTCGAAGACGCCGTCACCGCATCGCGCAAGGCGGGTGCCCGTGCGGCGCTGACAGAATTCGCCGCGCATTGGGAGGCCTGCGGCGATCAGGCCCCCGCCGTGCAGGTGCGGCTGAATGCTGTCGGATCTTCGGCGCACGAAGCCGACCTTAGCGCGGTCGACGCGCTTCCGCTGGCATTCGGGGTGCGGTTACCGAAGACGCAGACGGCGGAGGACATCACCGCCCTCCGCACAGCAATGCCTGGGCGCCAGGTGCATGCACTTCTCGAGACTGCGCTGTCGATCGAGCGGGCGTTCGAGATCGCCTGCTCAGGAGTTTCCACTATTGCAACCGGTGAGGCGGACCTGCGTGCCGCGCTCGGGGTTCCCGCCGGCCCCGCCGGAGAAGCGGGGCTTGCCTGGTCACGCAGTCGCGTCGTGAATGCGGCAGCCGCAGCAGGCCTCCCCTCGCCTCTGATGGCCGTCTACGCCGATGTCGTCGACGTCGACGGACTGGAGGCTAGTTGCCGCGCAGGCCGCGCCCTCGGCTTTTCTGGACGCACCGCGGTGCATCCACGGCAGCTTGACGTCATCCGCCGCGTCTTCACCCCGGATGCCTCGGAGGTGGCTCGAGCAAAAAACATCGTGGATCGCGTGCGCGACGCCGCCGCTGACGGGACCGGAGCCTTCGTGCTGCAGGATGGCACTTTCCTTGACGTCGCAATGGTGCGTGCCGCCGAGCGGATAATCGCCCTCGCCGGGAACAAGCCGGACCCCGAAAATCGACGGCATGAGTGATTTCGACCGGACCGGTCTAACGCTGATGGGGCGGGTGCTGGACAGGCACTCTTTGCCTGCAGCGGTGGAACTGCCACACTTCCGATATGGAAAACGCACAGTGGTGGTCGAAGCTGCTGCCCTCGACGCGAGGCTGGCTGATCGCGAACAACGGTGACAGGGTGCCCGCGCACATTATTGAAGAGATCCGGCGGGCGGGCGGGCCGACCCCCTCTGAGACTGGACCGGCCAATGAAGGTCAGGCCTCGGACGGCTACTACCCAGATGAGGTCATCGACTGGATCGAAGCAGCCGGCAACGACGAAGGCCTTCCCTGACCCTGCGGTAGGAGCGCCTGATAGTGTGCTTGGTTCCACGCACATCGCCCGAAAGGTGACAGCATGGCCAAGGACGCACCACACCCGTTATACATCGTTTCGTTCTTCTTCTCGGCGGCCCTATTTGCAGCCTGGGACCCCTTTACGTGGTGGCGAGCGATCGCTGCCGTCTACTTTCTAGGCCTCGGCTGCTACGCGGCGTTCGTGTTCCTGCGGCATCGAAAACAGGAACGACGGCGGCTCGCGGAGTCTGCCGCACGGCGAGCCGAGTTCGAAGAACGAACTATGGCGCCGTACGGTCGGGACCCGGAGGATCAGTAGAAGCGCGTCGGCAGCTATACCCACCCCAGGCAACGAGCGTCATCGAGACGGCGCGCCGCACAAAGGCTGGCCTGGCAGGCCCTCCGGCGGCCCGAAAACCCACCGATGGTGAAACGTCGTGTAACTCAGCTTCTCCGCCAAGGCCCCCAGGGACCCCAAGGCCCCAAGGCCGCCGGGGTGAGCCCGGCGACCACAAGGAAAAGACCGAACCAGACTGCCGCGCACGAAGCACACCCGAAAGGTCGACACCATAGCGCGGCGAGGCCGGGCTGGGACTGCTTCCGAGTCGTCCGGCTGCCTGGAGCCGGTGCTTAGGCGTCGACGACGATCGCGGTCACCACTGGAGTCCGGTTGTAGAACCGGCGCATCCACGAAGCGGTGGCCCGTTCAATGACTTCCTCAGGATCGTTGTTCCCGCCGCCACGTCGGCCGCCTGGATTAGCCAGTGACTTCTCGATAGCATCAGACGCCTTGTCGAGGTCCTCCTGGCTGCACTCGAAGCCCTTGGTGAAGAACTCGAGCGGCTCAGCCATTTCGCCGGTCTTCGCATCAATGATGGCAAGCACGGTGACTGCGCCCTCTTCGGCAAGGCGACGACGTTCCTCAAGGGTGTCCTCGGTGGTGTGGCCCACGCTGTCACCATCGACGAAGACCAGCCCAGCCGGAATTTTCCCTGAGATGGTGGCTTTACCGTCGACCAGATCAACTGTCACGCCGTCTTCGGCGATCAGCACCGACTTCGGGTCGACGCCAGTGGCGACGGCGATCGCCTCGTTGGCCTTGAGGTGGCGCCATTCGCCGTGTACCGGCATGACGTTGCGGGGCTTGACGATGTTGTAGACGTACGCAAGCTCCCCGGCACTGGCGTGGCCCGAGACGTGTACCTTCGCGTTGCCCTTGTGGACCACATTGGCGCCGAGCTGGGTCAGGGCGTTGATAACGCCGTAGATGGCGTTCTCGTTGCCAGGAATCAGTGAGCTGGCGAGCAACACTGTGTCGCCTTCGCCGATGCGGATGGCGTGGTCGCCTCCGGCCATCCGGGACAGAGCCGCGAGCGGTTCGCCCTGCGACCCGGTGCAGATGAGGACCACCTTGTGGTCATCGGACTGCTGCAGCTTCTTGAAGTCCACCAGGATGCCGCGAGGGATGGTGAGGTAGCCAAGTTCCCGGGCGATGGTCATGTTGCGGACCATCGATCGGCCCACGAACGCCACCTTGCGGTGGTGCCGGTGCGCGGTATCGATGACCTGCTGGATGCGGTGGATGTGGCTGGCGAAGCTGGAAACGATGATGCGACGGGGAGCGGTCCGGAAGACCGTGTCGATCGCTGGCAGCAAGTCCTTTTCCGACGTGGTGAAACCGGGGACGTCCGCGTTGGTGGAGTCGGTGAGGAACAGGTCAACACCTTCCGAACCCAGCCGGGCGAAGCCGACAAGGTCGGTGATGCGACGGTCAAGGGGGAACTGGTCCATCTTGAAGTCACCCGTGTGCAGGATCGTTCCGGCGCTGGTACGGATGGCCACGGCGAGGCTGTCAGGGATGGAGTGGTTCACGGCCAGGAACTCAAGGTCGAACGGACCCATCGGCTTCCTGGCGCCCTCTTCGACCTGAATGGTCTTCGGGTTGATGCGGTGTTCCTTGAGCTTGGCCTTGATGAACGCGAGCGTCAGGCGGGACCCGATCAGGGGGATGTCGGCCCGTTCCTTCAGAAGGTACGGGATACCACCGATGTGGTCTTCGTGCCCGTGGGTCAGGACGACGCCGACGACGTCCTGCAGCCGGTCGCGGATCGCTGAGAAATCGGGCAGGATCAGGTTGACGCCGGGGTGAACTTCCTCGGGGAAGAGGACCCCGCAGTCCACGATCAGCAGTTTGCCGTTGAATTCGAACACGGTCATGTTGCGACCGATTTCGCCGATCCCTCCCAGGGCGACGATGCGCATGCTGCCCTTCGCCAAGGCTGGCGGAGCGTTCAGGGTGGTCTTGTTGGTATTCACAGTATTGACTCGTTTTCAATTGATATGTGCGAGCAGCGGGTCGCCGCCAGGTGGCCGTTACTGGCCGAAATCTGATCTTCCTCATTGGTGCCAGCAACACTGCCGATCACCGGGTAGCGGGAGACTCCCACTACAACGCCATAGGTGGACCTCGCGGGCGACCGCGGCACGCGCCGCGGAGTCATTTTGCAAGCGGCGAGGCGGCTTGCCGAAATGTCGAGGGAGAAGTCCACTTATTTACCTTACTGGACGGACAGCTACCCAGCCGTATTTAGTGCCGGAGGTGTCCTCGGAGAGCTTCGACCACCAGATCGTGGTCATCACGTTGGGGGAGTCCCGATACGGTCACCGTTGCCACGGCTCCCACGCCCCGCACATAGAGGGGAAACGACCCGCCGTGGGCCGCGAAGACTGTGGTGTCGAAGAGCGGATTGTCTTCCATCCGGGCCCCGCTATCCAGGGCACGCAGACCAACCAGGTATGACGGTTCCTGATATCGCGCGGCGGTACGCGCCTTGGCCCTGGCCCACAGTTCGTTATCGGGGGTGGCGCCCGGCAGCGCCACATGGAACAACACCTGGTCGGGTCGGCTGATGTCGATGGCGATCGGAAGACCTCGGTCGGTGCCGAGCTTCACCAGACGCAGGCCCAGAGAAAGCGCGTCCTCGAGGGTGAAATGGGGAAACTGGAGTTCGGCAATCTCGAGTTGGATCAGTGCAATGAGTTCAGATGGTTGCGGGTCTGCCGGTTTCAAGGGGGCCATGACCTAAACGTACTCCCCGAGGGAGGCCTGAGACCTGCCTCCCTCGGGAAAAATCGGAACTTCGGGGGGAGCCGTCAGAGTCGGCAGCCGCCGAGCTGGCGCTGCACGCCGTCGACCCGGTAGACGAAAGCAGCCATCGCTTCGCGGGTGATGTTTTCCAGCGGGCGGAAGGTCCTGTCGTTCCAGCCGGTGGAAACGCCGGACTGCTTCATCCAGGCGATCTCCCGGTAGAACTCGGTGCCCCGTGGGACATCTGCGAAGGGCGCGGTCGAGGGGGTCGTGAACCCGGCGGCACCACCCAGATTGCAGGCGTCGGCCGTGTACCTGTACATAAACGCGGCCATTGCGTCCCGGCTGATGGGCTGCAGCGGACGATAGGTGCCGTCGCCCCACCCGGTGGTGAGGCCCACGGCTTCCATCCAGGCGATTTCCTTGTAGTACAGGCTGGTGGTCGGAACGTCCTTGAACGGGCTTCGTGCCGGTGCGGTGAAGGATGGGCTGCCCGCGTGCCGGTAGATGTACGCTGCCATGGCGTCACGGTTCATGGTGGCGGAGGGCCGGTAGGTGCCGTCGGCCCAACCCGTGGCCAGCTTCCTGGCGTGGAGCCATTCGATTTGGGTGCGGAATCCGGTCTTCGAAAGGTCCTTGAACGGCAACCCCGCATCAATGGTTACCGTGGCGGAGGAGGTGGACAGCGCGTTGATGGTGACAGAGGTTCCGGCGTGAGTGGTGAAGGTCCTGCCAGCTTTCCAGGCGTGGTTAGGAGCGTAGTAGCCGGCGAACGGTTTGGTGGAAGGCATCAGGACCAACGATGCATTCGGAGCAGCACCGCCTAGCTGCACAATTTTCACTCCGAAGTTTCCGTTGACGGCCAGCGCCTTGTCGTAGCCCACCGGTGCCCGGAATTCGAGATAGTAGACCTCCCGGGATCGGGGATCAGTGAACTTCACGGCCCGGTTCGAGGCGGTGCCCGCCCACGGTGTCAGTGTGTAGCTCTTACGACCCGTTGCCACGCCGACGTTGCGGATTTCGTCTCCCCGGCCGAACTTTCCGTAATCCCAGAAACTGGAGCTGATCGCCGGGGTCTGGAACCACTGGGCGGAGCCCATCAGGTCCATGGTGTCGGCGTATTCGCGGATGTAGCAGCCGGTTCCTGTGAAGGAAGGGACGTCACTCTGGCCACTGGGGCACTGCAGTGCGTCAGCGTGCATGAGCCCTAGGACGTGCCCAAATTCGTGGGTCACCACGTTGGTGGTGAAGTTGCTGTACTGCGGCATCAGAATTCGTCCGCTGGTGCCATTGCTGCTCCAGCCGTAACCCAGAATCCCGCCCTGCAGGGCTGTCGGGATGAAGACAACGAGTGCGGTGTACGGGCTGTAGGTCCAGCGAAGTTCGTTGGTGACCTGGTTCATGATGTCGTTGTAGGACCAGGTGGAGCGTGCCTTGGTCTTGTGTCCCGCCACCTGGGAGGTGACCGCCATCGACAGCCGGTTGTTGGACATCGACTTCCAATAGTTGCTTGAAACATTCACCGAATTGATGGCGTGTGGCATCGAGACCGTGCTCGAACTGTCGGCCAGCTTGACGGTGACCAGTTTGACTTTGATGGTGCCCTGGCGTTGTGCGGGGACGATGTTGGCTGGAACATCCTGGGGCTCCGCGGTGGCGGCGCCTTCACGCTGGAGTCCGAGGGGCTGTCCGTTGGTTTCGAAGTCATAGCCGGGTTCGTAGGTGTGTATGGAGCGCGGGGCGCCGCCTACCTGGTCGAAGATGTCTTTGCTGTTCGGGTCAACCGACGTCAGGTCGACTGGTTCGACCGGTTCGACGATTGCAGGCTCTTCGGGCGTGGCTGACGTCGATTCAGCTGGTTCTTCGGACGCGGTTGCCGCCGGTGCGGTCGGTTCAACCAACGCGGTTTCGGCGGGATCTGCTGGCGCCGGTGCGGCCGGCTCAACGACCGAGGTTTCCGCTGGCGCGAGAGGGGCGGCCGTGGCGGACTCTGCGGTCATGGTGGGCAGTGTTGATGCCAAGAGGATCAGGGCGGTCAGAGCCGCGGCGGATCGCCTGAAGACGCGCATATGTTTGTTCCTAACTCAACCGGGGCGAGAGACTTGACCGCTTTGCGGCAGATCCCGGGAGGTCCTACACACAAAACAGGTTCGGCACGCACAAGCGCCGAACCTCTAAAGGTCACCTCAAAAGTATGGTTTGTTATTACTACGAGGACCGCCCCAATTTGGCAAAGTCTTTCCGAAATACCCGAAGGATTCCCGCAGGTTTTGCCAAACTCAGGACGCTTTGTCCGAGAACCACCAGTCAGGCTCGTGGGTGGGAGCTGGTTCAGAGGAGCGCCGCGCACTCAGATCGGTCACCACGGGGCTAACTCTGTTGCCTGTCTGCGCGCGCGTCCGAGTGAGGAGCATGCGGGCTACGGCCAGCAGTAATGCGGGAATTGAGACCAGGACCGCGACGCTGAGGGCATACATTGCCAGCAGCGCGTGAACAGGGGATCCGAAGAGACTGGCGATGAAGAAGCTGCTGCCGAGCCAGGCCCACAACCAGAACAGGAGTACCGCGTAAACCAGCGCACGAGCACGCCGGTACTGCAACGGATAATTCATCCGCTGGTGCTCCATTCGCTCGGTCCCAGTAGTCGATGAAACCCGCAAAAAGCGGGTTTCAAGATTGATACTAGCCCCAAACCTGTCACTTGAACGTTTTATCGTCGATAATAGGACGTGACCAGAAATAAAGACGAAAGAATTCGCGTCGGCCGCGTGTATAGCGGCAAACTCTGGACTCGAGTGAATTCCGTCGGCGCTCGGGGTCGGCACCCGTTCGTACTCGTCTGCGGTATTGGCGTCTCATCCCATTACTTCGAACAGCTTGCTCCGCACCTGGAGCAGTCCGGGCCAGTGTATGCGCTGGGCCTTCCAGGGTTCGGGGGCGTACCGCACAATCGCAGTGGTCGGTCGATGAGTGAATACGCCGACCTCGTCAACAGGGGGCGAAGGCGCACAACGACGGCAAGAACCGCCAGGCTGAAGCGCACCGCAAACTCCCGCGAGACTAGCCGCCCGTGAGCAGCGTGAGCCGCTAGAGCAGTCGCACGTGGTCGGGGTTGAGGTCTTCCACGCGGTTTACGCCGAGCAGTTGCATGGTCCGCGCGGTCTCCTTGCTGAGGATCTCAATGGTCCGGTCCACACCGGCTCGTCCGCCTGCCATCAGCCCGTACAGGTAGGCCCGCCCAATCAGTGTGAAGTCGGCGCCGAGAGCCAGTGCCGCCACAATGTCGCCGCCGCTCATGATGCCGGTATCGAGCATGATGTTCGTCTTGCCCTTCAGCGCGGCCGCGACGTCCGGGAGCAGATGCAAAGGGATTGGTGCCCGGTCCAGTTGGCGACCGCCGTGATTGGACAGCACAATTCCGTCCACTCCGTGGTCAACGGCCTTCTTGGCGTCGTCGACTGTCTGAATGCCCTTCACCACCAGGTTGCCCTTCCAGACCTCGCGGAGCCAGTCAAGGTCCTCGTAGGTGAGGGTGGGATCGAACATGGAATTGATGAGGTCGGCCACGGTTCCCGAATAGCGGGACAACGAGGCGAAAGCCAACGGCTCATGGGTGAGGAAATTGAACCACCAGGCCGGCCGGTAGGACGCGTCCAGTACCGTCTTCGCGGTGAGTGCTGGCGGGATGGTGAGGCCATTGCGCACATCACGAAGCCGCGACCCGGCCACCGCAGTATCGACGGTGACCATAAGGGTGTCATTGCCCGCCTTGGCGGCGCGGCTGATCAATTCCATTGACCGGTCCCGGTCGGTCCACAGGTAGAGCTGGAACCAGTTCCGCCCATTCGGGGCTGCTGTAGCCACATCCTCGATGGAGGCGGTGCCCATGGTGGACAGCGTGTAGGGGATGCCAGCGGCCTCGGCGGCCTGCGAACCGGCATATTCGCCTTCAGACTGCATCATCCGGGTGAAACCGGTGGGGGCAATGCCGAAGGGCTGGGTGGAGGACTGACCCAACACGGACACCGAGGTGTCAACCGTCTCCACATTGCGGAGGATGCCGGGCCGAAATTCCAGGTCGAGGAATGCGCCCCTGGCCCGCCGTAAGGTAATTTCCGCTTCCGCCGCGCCATCCGTGTAGTCAAAGGGGGCGGTGGGAGTGCGCCGCTTGGCCTGATCACGGAGATCCCAGATAGTGCTGGCGCGCCTCAACCGGGCGGCAGCGCCCAGTTCAGGTTTCTTGAACTGCATCAGGGGGGCGAGGTCCTTGACTTTCGGGATGCGTCGTTTGAGTGCTGGGGGAATCTGGGATGGCATGCTGACCTCGCTTCAATCCGGTGTGGTCGGACCACAGGGCTTTTGGTGGACTCTACCGTCACCCGGCCCAGCCACGCAAGCATTGATAGCTGCCAGCGGTTGCGTTGCGCCTTCGTGCTTTGCCCCTGTGGTCCGACCGCTGACTACTATTGGTGCATGCGTAACCATGAGCTCGTGCTGTCGTGGATTGAAGCCGAGTTGGCTGCGGGTCGGCTGGCCGTTGGCCAGCGGCTTCCAGGCGAGCGCGCGGTTGCTGAGCAATTGAACGTGTCCCGCGCATCGGCCAGGGAAGGCATCCGTGTCCTTGAGGCGATGGGGGTGGTGCGGGCGGGGGTAGGGTCAGGCCCTGGTGCTGGCACAGTGATCACCGCAAACCCGGCCGTGGCGCTCGGCGCAGCTCTTCGCTTCCACGTGGCCAGTTCGCATCTTCCAGTGGAAGACATTGTCCAAACGCGGTTGCTGCTCGAAACCTGGGCCGTCGGGCAGGCACAAGCCACCGCGCCCTCCATGGCTGTCGCCGAGGACCTCCTGGATGAGATGGACAATCCCGGGTTGGCGGCCGCCGAATTCCTCCGCCTCGATGCCCTGTTTCATGTGGCGCTCGCCGAAGCGGCCGGGAATGTGCTGATCGGCGCGATGATGTCCTCGCTTCGCGGGTCGATCGAGTCCTACACGCTGGAGTTGACCAGCCGCCTGCCGGACTGGACCCGCACTGTTGAACGCTTGCGAGCCGAGCATCGGGCCATCTTTCAGGCGATCGCCGACGGGAACAACAACAACGCCGCCGACGACGCCAGCGACGACGACAACGACGACGCCGCTCGCTCGCCTGGGCCGGATGCCTCAGTCCTGATCGCCGACCATATCGCTGGCTTCTACCGCGAAGCGGGTTTATAACTCAGGGACGACGCGACGAATAGACGGAGGCAACATGATGAGTGCAACGGCAACCCTTGAAGAGGCCTACGGAAGAATTCCGGACGCTGTGCGCAGGGTCGTCACCGGTCTGGACCCGAGTCAACTGGCGTTCAGACCCGCCGGCCCCGGCAGCGCGGCAGGAAATTCAATCGCCTGGTTGGTCTGGCATCTGGCGCGGGTCCAGGACAACCACATTGCCGACGCCGCAGCGCTCCCGGAATTATGGGTCGTCGGCGGTTGGGCTGGACGTTTCGCCCTGGACCTCGACGAATCGGACACGGGGTACGGACATTCCTCGGCACAGGTCAGTAAGGTTCGCCCCGCCAGTGTTGACCTATTGGTCGACTATTACGACGCCGTGCATGCCCGCACGCTGGAGTTTGTCACCGGGCTCGGCGAGGCGGACCTGAGCCGGATCGTCGACACTTCCTGGAACCCTCCCGTGACGCTTCAGGTCCGACTGGTCAGCGTGATCGAAGACTGCATGCAGCACGTCGGACAGGCGGCCTATGTGCGGGGTTTGCTGACCCAGGACGAGAACTAGGGTCTGGATCCGGACTAGGCGCGGGGTGCGGTGAGCCCGGTTTCGCGGAGCGTAATGTTCAGCCTGCCCTTGAGGCCAAGTGCCGGATCGCTGGTTCCCGGCTGGGTTTTCAGTACACCGTGGTAGGCAAAACGGGAAGGGCCTCCGAAGACGAACAGGTCACCTGATTCGAGGGCAAGGTCGGTCCAGGGCTTGTTTCGGGTCTCGGTGTTGCCGAAGCGGAAGACGCAGGAGTCGCCGATGCTCAGGGAAACCACTGGGGCGGGGGACCGCTCATCCTTGTCCTGGTGCATTCCCATCGCCGCCCCATCATCGTAGAAATTCACCAGGGCGGCGTCGGGTGCGTAACTGTTCGGACCGCCGTAGGCAGCGGTCACTGCATCGCGGCCCAGCTGGGCCAACCACTCCGGGAACTCGGCCACCTGGCCGCCGCCGGCGTCGTCGGCGGTCTTGGTGTACCGGTAGGGCTGCCAGTGCCAGCCCAGGCACACGGTCTTGACCGACATCATTGATCCGTTGGGCATGCGGGCAGCCCGTATCGGGACGGGCCCTGCCGCCCACCCGCGGCACGCGACAACCAGTTCGCGTTGCTGCTCGAGGCTGAGCCAGTCGGGTAGGTGGACGGCGCCCGGAGCGGGTTCGCTTCGTTCCCGCGGCAGTAAGGAATCCATGCCTCAATTGTGGCCGATTATTCGCAATAACGGCCCGGAGGACCAGAAACCGCAGTGTGCAAGCGGCAGGTCTTGGCCTTTCGGCCCGAGGGTTGTGAGTCTTCGATGGTCTCGCGTTAGATGCGGTGTGGCGCCCAGAGCTGTTCTTTATGGACGCGTCCGCTGGAATTCATCGAATAGACAAGCTTGTAAGGCTGTTGCGTTTCGGGTGCCTCAATCGCCCTGCGCATACCTACGAGGCCCAGCAAGAAAGTGACGCTTTGGGATAGAAAGCCGGGACTTCGTTCCCATTCGACCACTAATTCGGTCGAATGGACCACCTGGACGGTCCTGCCTCGCTCGACTGCTCGCGAGCGGATCGCCTCAAGCTTTGGATGCAGCTTCTTTGCTGTAGATTCGCCCTCGCTCATGCATGCCACGATAGTCGGACGGGACGGCAATACTCCACCGGTACGAACTATGCCATTCGATATAGGGATCGATGCTTACGGGAAGGGCAAGGTGGGGTTCCGACCTTCTCTCGTATTGTGGACAGGGCGTGAACCCTCCTTTCTGCACATAGTCTGTAGTGACCACATCGAGGAGCCATATGTCGTTTGAATCGCAGCCGCCTCCGATTGGGCCCGCTTGGGCTGGTCCGCCTTGGCACGTGCAGCCGGGGGTCACCGCGCTGTCGGTCGAGATCGGGCGTTCGTCCTCGACTGTTGTTCGGTTGGAAGGCGCTTCCGTCTATCAACAGGGCCTCGTCCTACGGACGGTGGTACAAATCCGGGAAACCGATCCCAAGCAATGGCGCCGAATCCTCCGGGGCTTCACGATGATTGATGAACATCGTGTCCACGCCCCGCTCACACCCCCGGGACTAATTTGGGGAGTCGAATTCCTCGACGGTCGGCACACATCCACAGACGCTGAATCACCCTGGGCGGCGGGCGCCCCCGAGGGAACGGACATCTATACGTGGGCACCGGATCATCCCGTCATTGAAGCCATCGGGGGGCCACCGAGTGGGTTCGCCGATAGTTGGAGTCGAGAAGTGTGGCTGTGGCCGCTCCCGCCACCGGGTGCCCTGAAGTTCTTCTGTTCCTGGCCGGAGCGGGGCATCTCACCGACTACGACGGCAGCCGACATCGGGACAATGCTAAACGAGGCCGCTTCGCAGGCCACGCCAGTCTGGGCTGCCGATTCAAGATAGCGCTCAATCAGGGTGTGACTGTTAGCCAGGAATGGGGGTTAATCGCAGCTTCAGTTGGCGATCCTGTCGTCCTATTTAGCGATCGGTGTATTCAAGCGGTCGTCGCAACGGTAGGGGTTTCTGGTTCGAATAGTAGTTGTTGCATGGCGTATGCGGGGGTGATTCCGCCGAGGGTTTTACGCGGCCGGTCATTGAGTTCGGCCGCGACCTCGAGCAACCGCTGGG